>JAYVDQ010000392.1:0-3719 GCA_043749325.1 Chloracidobacterium sp.
CCTAAAAAGCCCGCCGAACCGATCCACGAAAAACCGGTAAATATTAACCAAATAATGCCTATGACAATTCTTCCGTTATAAATTTGCCCGAGTCCGGGAATCAGTAAACTCAGAATGCCAGCTAACAAAGGTTCACGCATCGAAGTAAAAGTGCCTCCGTATTCAAATACGCTCTCGTCTTTGGTTTGTTTCAATTTTCTTGGCGATCCACCGAACAGCCGCTTCGGGCTAAAGCCGACCGCTCTGGGCGCGCGTAACGTGTTCCCGGTTTGCAAACGCGGACCGCGCCGAGGCCGCCGCATCTTTGTGGCTGCCGTCCTCAAGGAATTTCGCATCGACATCCCCGAAACGATCCAATTCTTCGACGCCGACTTCGACGACGAAGGCATTTTGGTCCTCGACCTCCGCACCGCCCGTGTGCCGAACCGCGTCCTCAATCATCCTACGAAACGGACCAAACTCGCGAGCGGCTGATCTTGTCTGATGTTATAAAGACGGTTTCTCCTGTCAAAGAACGAATCTGTTTTTGTCGACATTGATTCTATTTCATTGCCCCGAGAAACCGTCTTTATAACATCAGACACGGTGGGAGTTTATTGGCCGAAGGCTGAAGTCACGAGCGGACTTTGACCGGGCTGGCGAGTTTTGTGTTTATCCAGTTGTTTAGTGAGACGCCTTCGCGGGTTGATTCGGCGGCGAGACGGCGGTGGAGCGTTTTTGGCATACGCACATTCAGCTTGCCGCTGAAATCGCGTTTGCTGAGCGGAACGGGGATCTGCTCTTTTTCGGCAGCGAGGTCCTCTAAAACAAATTTGACCACATTGCCGATCTCATGAAGGGCCTTTTCCTGTGTGGAGCCGTGAGCCGCAAGCGAAGGAAATTCGTCAACGCGGCCAATAAATGCCTTATCATCCGCTGACCAGACAACGCTGTAACTATATTCTTCGGCCTTATGCTGTTGCGGCTTGGCGATGGCACTAACTCTGGACATAGTAGATCTCCTATTTTTCTTTCTTCAGAACCTGTAATTTTAATAATGCCTCGATGACCTGTTCGACCTGATACGGCTTGGCTTTTCCTTTGTCCTGCTGAAGATTTAATCGCGGGTCGCCCGGCCACGGCGTCTTAAAGATATGATGACTCCCATTGATTCGCGAATCGCCAAAATATTCCTGACATACTCTTACCAAATACGAGAAGCGTGTATTGCCCTTTTCTTTGTCGAGCTTTTCGATTATCTCGGCTATCGCCATAGGGCATTTCTCCTCGATAAAAATAGTACCGCATATAGTACTATAGCGTCAAGTAAATTTGCCGGCTGTTTTATGGCTGATGTCCCAAGACAGCTTGGAGGAGTTCGTGGGTGAGGAAAAACAGGGCGACTCCGGCGAAGACTGAGAGCGAGACCCAGGGGCTGTTGCCGCCGTGGTGGTTGACTTCGGGAATGAGGTCGCTCGCGGCTACGTAGAGCGTTACTCCGCCGGCGAGCGGCAAGGCGTAGGCGATGGTGAAGCCGAGGTTTGTGCCGATGAAGTAAAATACCATCACTCCCAAAAACGTCGTCAGGCCCATCAGCGATGTCGCGATCAGCACCTGGCGGCGGTGTTTGCCGGAGGCCATCACCATCGAGCCGATAGTGAAGCCCTCGGGGAATTTGTGCAGAAAGATCGCGATGAATACGAGAAAGCCGACCTTGATATCGATCTGCGATGCCGCCGCGATCGACACGCCGTCAAAAAATGTATGAACGAGCATTCCGCCGACGGCGGTGTAGGCGGACGAGCTGGTGATCATCTCGTGGCCGTGCTCGTCGTCGTCGCAGTGCATTTCTTCGCCTAAATGGAAGTGCGGGGCGATGGTGTGTTCGACAAACTGCGTCAGGAGATATCCCGAGAGTATCAGGATCATCGGAATGGCGAGTTCGGTGTCGGTCGGATTTGAACTTTGCCAGAGCGTGACGGATTTTGGAAAGATCTCGAATAACGTGACCGCCAGCATAAAGCCCGCGCCGAGGGCGAGCAGATATTTTAGGAATCGCCTGTAGCTATGATGAAGCCCTGACGGGAAGAGGATCAGGCCGCCGAGAACGTTTGCGGAGCCGGCAAGCAAGCCGAAGAGAACGAGTTGGAGAAATAGAGAGGTCATTGGTATCGGACGAACCGTTCTATCCTATATCAGCCTCACGATAAAACACAAAAAATGGCCAAATTGAGGATGGGCGTGAGGACGCTAATACTTAAGCGTATGATTAAAAAATAAGTCGAAATAATAGCTTGACACTTGTTAAAAATTAGGCGTAGAATGCCTTAGTAATTAAGTTTGCTCGGTTATGGCTTCCGGGCTCAAACGAAATCCTGACACAAGTGATTAAGCATGTTAAGCGCTCGAACTGAGGCGCATTGAGTGATTTGTCGGCTTTTTTCGAACCCGTCGAATCGAGAGATTCGTGTCCGAACTCTGCTCTTTGAATATGCCGGAAAATGAAGCAGAACGCGCACATCGGCCGGTATTGCTTGGGGAATCACTCCGATTCCTTGCGGCAAATGGCGGCGGGGTGTTTGTTGACGCAACGCTCGGGATGGGTGGCCACACCGAGGGCATTCTGGATGCGTCACCCGAAACGTCCGTGATCGGGATCGATCAGGACCGCGACGCCCTTGAGCTTGCAAAAACGAGGCTTTCGCGTTTTGGAAAGCGTGTCACATTTGTTCAGGCTAATTTTTCCGAAATACGGAAAGTTGTTAAAGATGGCGGAGTCGCGGGCATAATCGCCGATCTCGGCGTCTCGTCGATGCAGCTCGACTGCGGCTCGCGGGGATTTAGTTTCCGGTTTGACGCACCGCTTGATATGCGGATGGATGCTGATTCGGATGGCATCACGGCGGCGGAATTGCTGGCGACGGCGAGCGAAAAGGAGATCGCCGATATTATCTACCAGTATGGCGAGGAGCGGGCCTCGCGAAAGATAGCCCGGTGGATAGTTGAAAAAAGAGAGGGCGGGCAGCCGATAGAGACGACCATGGAGCTTGCCGAGCTGGTAAGACGGGCGGTCAAGACGAGCCCCAAAGACAAGATCCACCCCGCGACACGTACCTTTCAGGCATTGCGGATCGCGGTCAACAACGAGCTGGAGATACTTGAGCAGTTTATTACCGATTCGGTCGATCTTTTGAAAATTAACGGCGTACTCGCGGTGATCACCTTTCACTCGCTTGAGGATCGCGTAGTAAAGCAGACATTTCAACGGCTGGCCGGGAAATGCTCATGCCCACCACGGATACCGCAATGCGTATGCGGCGCGGCGAAAAGAGTTGAAATTCTGACGAAAAAGCCAGTTGTGGCGACCGAAGCAGAGCAGTTTGAAAATCCACGATCACGCAGTGCAAAGCTGAGGGCGTGCCGCAAGTTAGAGCAGTAGAAATAATTCGATTTACTTTCCCCGGAGGATGATCATGATCAAGAGAAACACCGCAAAACTAACGCAAAGACAATCAAAACAAAAAAAGAACGAGCCGCGGCGCTGGCCGACATTTATGTTGATAGTTGTGTGTGGCCTGATGCTGGTTGCGGGATTTTTCTTTGCAGGGCGCCAGCATTTTTCGTCGATGGACTACGGGATGAAGAATTCGCGGCTCCGAAAGCAAATCGATGGCCTCGAGGCAGAAAAACGCCGCCTGCTGCTGGCGCGTGAGATCTCTCTTTCGCCGGCGGAGATCAAA
>JAYVDQ010000393.1:0-7462 GCA_043749325.1 Chloracidobacterium sp.
ACGTTGTTGACCGCGGTCAGAACGCCTTGGCCCAGATAGCGGGCCTTATCCCCATCGCGAAGCTCAACCGCCTCATTCTCGCCAGTCGAAGCACCACTCGGTACAGCGGCGCGTCCCTGCGTCCCATCCTCTAAAATAACCTCGGCCTCGATGGTCGGATTTCCACGCGAATCCATTATTTCACGTGCCCAAACCTGCTCAATAAAACTCATTTAATGATTGCTCCTGAATTAATAATATGTTGAATTGTGACAATATCTTAACCCAAAATTTTGTCATCCGACATGTTAGCCGCCTTTTCCATTCGGACCTCCAAGACACGGTGTTTTTCGACTTTTTCAACCTTGAAAACATGGCCGTTGAACGGTATGGTTTCGCCTTCGGACAGAACCTGTCCGGCTTCGGACATCAGGAAACCGGCGATAGTCGTGTATCCATCGGAAACCGGGACGTTCATTTCCAGACGCCGGTTCAGATCGCGAACCGCGAGGCTCCCGTCGAGCAAATAGCTTCCGTCCGGCTGCGGATTTATCTGTTCGTTGACCTCTTCATCGTGCTCGTCGGAGATATCGCCGACGATCTCTTCGAGCAGGTCTTCGAGTGTAATGATGCCCTCGATCCCGCCATGCTCGTCAACGACAAAACCAAAATGAAACTTCTCTTTCTGCATCTGACGCAGCACATCCTCGAGCCGCGCGGTATCGACGACATAATTCGGTTTATGGATAACCTCAGCGAGCTTGAACGATTTTGCTCTACGAACGTAGCCGACCAGGTCCTTGCTGTGAATAACACCCGCGATCTCATCAAGGGAGCCGCGATACACGGGCAGCCGCGAATACCCGCTTTCGCTAAAGGTTTTCGATATTTCATCCAGCGTGCTGCTTTCCGGCACCGCAATGATCTCTGTCCGCGGTATCATCGCCTCTTTGACGGTAGTTTCCGAAAACTCGAACACCTTATTAATAAGCGTGCGTTCCTCAGCATTGATCTGGCCGCTCTCCTGCGAGAGCGTTATGAGCTGGCGGATCTCATCCTCGGTGTAAACCGACGTGTGGTCCAGAGTGGACGAAAGCCCGAGGACCTTTGCAAACAGGCTTCCGGCGTAATTGAGGACCCACAGGATCGGCGAAAAGACCTTTGCAAAAAGTTCAAGCGGCCGCGCAGCGATCACCGCAAAACTCTCCGCTCGCTCGAGCGCGAACATCTTAGGAACCAACTCGCCCAGCACGACATGGAGAAAAGTAATGATGGAAAACGCGATGACGATCGCTAGGCCGTGGGCGAGGTACGCAGCGGCGGTACCCCCGGCGACCGCTTCGGCAACCGGAAACAACAGATCGGCGATCGTCGGTTCGCCTATCCATCCCAAAGCCAACGACGACAATGTCACACCAAGCTGAACGGCGGAAATAAACAGCGTCGGATTACCGAGCAGCCGCAATGCAGCCGAGGCCCCGCTGCTGCCCTCGTCAGCCAGCGTCTGCACACGTGCCCTGCGGGCGGAGACCAATGCGAATTCGGACGCAACAAAAAAGGCGTTGAGCCCGACCACGACAAAGATCAGCGCAAATTTGACCAACACCTCGCCCACCGTTATCGAGGCAACAGATTCCGTATTTTGCAGGAAAAGCAGGATACTACTGGCAGGGTCGTCCATCGTCAGAGTTTGATATCGTTACAGAGAAGTCATCGCCTTTATCGGCGGAATTTCGTTGAGTATAGCACAAAACTTTAGCACGTTGGCGGCTCAAATCTCTTCGGACTGCATGTCGATCATCTCTTGAATAAGCATTCGACACGACCCGCAGCCGCTGCCGGCATTACAGATTCGTGAAACCTCATCCACCGTTTTGATCAACCTTTCGCGGATGTGCGTCTCGATAGTTTCTTCGGTTACGCCAAAACAGGTGCAAACCAAGGCTTTTTCTCCGGGAAATTCCTCAATCTGCCTAACGCGAAAATCCGCGAACGCTTGTCTGAGAGCTTCAATACAGACACCTACGCATTGACGGCGATCATTTGGAAAACAAGAAAGCACATTGTAGATCTCTGAGTTGAGATCGTCGTCGTTAAGGCCGTGCAGATCGCTCAATTGCCGGCCCTTTATCCGTTCGGCCAGCACATCCGCCGCCGCTATCATGTATCCGCAGCCGTTGCTGCGAAAGCCCGCATCGTACACTGTCTTTGAATCTGTACCGATTTGCAGCGAAAAGGAGACAAAGGATCCGCATTGAAAGCTCGCCGATGTGCCCGCCCCATTAGCCGAGTCCACGGTTCCCGCATACTGCGGTGAATCGAACCTCTTTTGTACCGCGGGCGGATAAAATGGCATCAAGTTAAAAGTAAATCGAGAAAGTAAAAATGCAAAAGTAAAAAGGCAAAAAAAACAACTTTGTGTAAAATAAGTCTGTGAAGCCATTCGCTTTTTTACTTTTTACTTTTTCCTTTTTACTTGGCACCGGCTGCCGCCCGGCGGCGGCTCCCGTCGCGGTTTCAAACCGGGCGATTTCTATCAACGACCGGCGGACGACAAATCTGCCGCTGCCGCCGTCAAAACCGATCGGCGAAATGAGTTGGACCGATTCGAATGATCGTGTGCAAAAGGTGTCCGATCTGAAAGGAAAGGCCGTAATTCTCGACTTTTGGGCGACATACTGCGAGCCTTGCCGCCGCGAAATTCCGCATCTAAATTCGCTGATCGCAAAGTACGGAGCGGACAATATTCAGATCGTCGGACTCAACGCGGGCGGTGACGAAGACAGGCCCGCGATACCCAAATTTATCGCGGATACAAAAATCGATTATCCAATCGCCTTTCCCGAGACGGAATTGAGCCGCTTTATATTCTCCGAACGCGACGACATACCGCAGACCCTGGTGATCGACCGCAATGGGAAGATCGTAACAAAGGTTGTTGGCTTTAGCCCGGCGATCCAGATCGACCTCGATGCAGCGGTCGAGCGGGCCATTAAGTCAGAACCACCTGCATGAGTCGCTGGACTGCTCCTCGCTCTGCCTCCGAATTTGCCGATGGGAGCTGCCTCTCTATCGATCATCATGATTTGGAAAATTTTGTGGATTAGGTGTATGTTTGATGACATTCTTGTTAAAAAGGGTTCGGCTATAGCATTTGACGATCCGTCATGATCTCGTACATATAGCCATGTTTTGAAGCCAAAAACTTACTATCGATAGGAGATAACTACGTACATTATGAAAAATTTTATCCGACCTTTTGCCTTAGCAGGCAAAGCCTTGTCATTAATTCTTGCCGTGTTCCTGCTCACCACCTTGGCAAATGCACACCCGCAGCCCGGCCCCATGGATCTATCCGGCGAAATCCATGGAGCGCCTTACCGAATAATCGTACCCGCGAACTGGAATGGCGCACTCATCGTCTATGCGCACGGCTATCGCGATAAGGCAAATCATCCCGGAGAAGTGGATGACCGTTCAGCCAACTTCGAAGGATTTGAAGTACCACTGGGGAACTTAGGCTACGCACTTGCTGCGACTGCCTATCGCGACAACGGCTGGGTCGTCGAAGACGGCATTAAGGATGCAAAGGATCTTACGGTTTTTTTCCGAAGCCAAGTGGGGGTACCGAACCGCACGATCCTCCTGGGACTCTCTATGGGGAGCATGGTCGCGTTCAAGAGCATGGAAAAGTTTGGCGGCATTTATGACGGAGCTATCTGCGGATGCGCGATCGGTGCCGGACAATCCCGATTTCAGGATAATAACCTCGCGGCTTATCTTGCGTATGACGTGCTTTTTGGTATGCAATCTTCATGGGGCACACCTGGGGAAGTAAGAAACGACATCGACGATCAAACCGAGGTCTGGCCAAAGCTAGCGCTTGAGGTCAGCAATCCGGCCAACTTTGGCAAGTTCGAATTCATCCGGCTGGTGAAGGGAATGCCGGGAACAGGGCTCTTCACGTCACCGCCGGCGGGCTTCTATCCTTACTACGTGTTTGCCACCGTCGGTTTCGAGGCCCTTGCGGATCTGCAGATCAGGGCGGGCGGGCCTGTCGTACAGAACCTTAACCATAATTACACTCTCACCGCCGCCGAGAAAACATATCTGGCGAACCTTGGTGTAAATGCCGACGCGATCCTGGCACAAATGAATGCGCGCAGAAACATTTCTGCGGCTCCGGCCCAACGCAATTTCCTCGCACGCAACGTGGACTACAGCGGAAAGATCAAGAATCCGGTATTGACGATGCATACGATAATCGACGAGATTGTTCCGGTTTCAAACGAGTCAGCCTATGCAGCCACGAACGCCGCAGCCGGGAAACAAGATCTTTTGTTTCAGACTTACACGAGCGGCGTGGGTCACTGCAAATTTACCGGGACGCAGATTATTACAGCCATATTCGCAATGGACAGCTGGGTGCAGACGGGTGTCCGTCCGACGGCCGGGTCATTCCCCGCGGCGTTTGGCTTCGTTCCCAGCTTCGTACCGCCACCTTTCCCGCAGCCTTGATCACGGCTATCGGCTGATTTCATCAGAATGGGCGGTCTGCTACCGCCCATTTTCTTTGCGACTATCATAAAAGCTCCCGTGCGGTGAACTCTTCACCAAAAATCCGTGTAAAATATCCATGAAGATCTTTTTCAGAATTTATGCGTGACATTCCCGTCGGCAACGGCAACCTGCTTGTTAATTTCGACGACAAATACCAGATCCGCGACATCTATTTTCCGCATGTCGGACAGGAGAATCATACGGAGGGATTTCCGTCGCGGTTCGGCATCTGGGTGGACGGCGTGTTTTCGTGGGTATCGTCCGACGACTGGACACGTAAACTCGAATATCTGCCCGAAACTCTCGTTACCCGGGTCGAGCTAACCAACACAAAGCTCGCCATTTCGATCACCTGCAATGACACCGTCGCGAGCCATGACAACATTTATCTCCGCCGCATTAAAGTGCAAAATCTGATTGATGCCTCACGCGAATTTCGCGTGTTCCTGCATCACGATTTCCGGATCTATGAGAACAAGGTCGGCGATACGGCGTTTTACGATCCGGAAACGCTGTCGCTTGTTCACTACAAGAAACACAGGTATTTCCTGATAAATACGCAGCCGCACTTTAACGCTTTCGCTACGGGCCGCAAGGCTTTTCGTCAAAACGAGGGCACCTGGCGCGACGCCGAGGACGGCGTGCTGCATGGCGGCGCGATCACCGAAGGATCGGTCGATTCAACCGTCGGAGTATTTTTTCAAATCGACGGCGGCGCGGAACACGAGTTTTATTACTGGATAGCGGCCGGCACTTCTCAAAGGGAAGTCGCTCGATTAAATACCCATATTATCGAACGCGGGCCGCATGCATTTCTCGAATACACATCGAATTACTGGAAGGCCTGGGTCAATAAAAACACCGTCGATTTTGCCGATCTGCCCGCGAACATCGTCAATTTTTATAAACGGTCGCTGCTGATCGTAAACACGCAGGTCGATGACGGCGGAGCGATCCTCGCAGCAAACGACCATGACGTGACCGAGCGAGCGACCGACCATTACAGCTATCTGTGGACACGGGACGGGGCGTTTGTCGCAAATGCGCTGGATCTTGCGGGTTACAGCGAGATGGCACGCGGATTTTACGAACTCTGCTGCGAGATCGTGCACGAACGCGGTTATTTTTTGCAGAAATATAATCCCGACGGCACCGTCGCATCAGGCTGGCATGCCTCGTGGGATGTACATCGTAAGATCCCGCTGGTCCCGATACAGGAAGATGAAACATCGCTTGTGCTGTGGGCGCTGTGGCAGCACTACGACAAATACCGCGACATCGATTTTGCCCAGCTAGCGTATCGCAAGCTCGTCCTGAAGGCCGCCGATTTTCTGGTCGAGTTTCGAGACGACAAAACAAAGCTCCCCAAACCGAGCTGGAATCTGTGGGAAGATCGCCGCGGCGTTCATACATTCACGTGCTCGACAGTTGTCGCGGGACTGCGGGCAGCCGCTAATTTTGCGGTTTTATTTGACGACACCGCAAAGGCTGCGGTTTACCGGACCGCCGCCGAAGAGGTAGTTGAGGCGATGGGCGAGTATCTTTACGACCACGAGCTTGGTCGTTTTTTACGCTCGCTCCATGCAAATGGGGACGATAGTTTGACGCCGGACGCAACTATCGATGCATCGCTTTTTGGTGCGTTCTATTTCGGGTGTTTCGAAACGGACGACCCGATGATCGTAGGCACGATGCAGGCGATCGAGCAGAATCTGAGCAACAGAACAGAGTTTGGCGGCGTGGCGCGGTTTGAAAATGACGGATATATGCTCGCGTCCAGCGGGGTCACCGGCAATTCGTGGTTTATATGTACGTTGTGGCTTGCCGAATATTACATCGCACGAGCAACGTCGAAAGCAGAGCTAGATTCGGCGTTGAATATTCTAAATTGGGTGACCGAACGAGCTTTGATCTCGGGTGTTTTGGCCGAGCAGATCGACCCGGTCACAGGCGAACCGCGTTCCGTGTCGCCGCTCACGTGGTCACATTCGACATTTGTCGCGACGGTTCACAGTTATCTAATAAAACAAAGATATTTCCGAAATTTAACGCAAAGTCGCGTTAAAATCTAATAAATGAGAAAAGCAAAGATACTCGCTACGCTCGGCCCGGCATCGAATACCAGGGAAATTATCCAGACCATGCTCTACGCCGGGCTCAATGCCGTCCGCATCAATATGTCGCATGGCGAGCAGGCCGAACACGCCACGACTATCGAGGCTGCTCGCTCCGTGGCTGCGGAGATGGGCAAACCGCTGTCCGTCCTCGTTGATCTCTCCGGCCCCAAGATCCGCACCCGTAATCTGACCGGCGGCAACCCCGTGTTACTCACAGAAGGCGAACAATTTATCATCACGACACGCACGATCGACGGTAACGACAAGGAGGTATCCACCAATTTCGACCATCTTCCCGATGTGGTTGACCCCGGAACCCGAATTTTGGTTGACGATGGTGCCATCGAGCTTGTCGTCGAATCGAAAACCGAAACCGACGTTATCTGCCGCGTCCTGATCGGCGGCGTTCTGTCCGAACGCAAGGGCATCAACCTGCCAAATACGCCGTTGCCGATCCCATCGATGACCGAAAAAGACCACGCCGATCTGCTCTGGGCTATGGGGCAAAATGTCGATTACATCGCTCTTTCATTCGTCCGCACTGCGGCCGATTGTATGGAAGTCAAAGATATTATCAAACGATTGAATAAACGCAAGCTCGGCCGCGCTCTGCTCGTAGCTAAGATCGAAATGGCCGAAGCGATCGCTAATCTGGACGAAATAATCGCCGCAACTGACGGCGTGATGGTCGCCCGAGGAGATCTCGGAGTAGAAACAAGCGTTGAACTCGTACCCGTCTATCAAAAACGCATTATCGAAAAAGCTGTAGAGAACGACAAATTCGTCATCACCGCGACCCAGATGCT
>JAYVDQ010000394.1:0-3276 GCA_043749325.1 Chloracidobacterium sp.
CAATTGGCCGCACGTGCAATCTTGACAAAAAAATAATGATTTGAGATTATTATGGTTACAGTAGTACCTAAAATCTTTTTTTGAGAGTGGCTTATGAAAATTTCGGCGCAAGAGGAATATGGTTTGCGATGCCTGGTGCAATTGGCGACGCTGCCGGCGGGCGAAAGCCTGACGCTGCCGCAGATCGCGGACCTTGAGGGCATTTCGACGGCCAATGCCGGCAAGCTGATGTGGCTGCTCAATAAGGCGGGTTTTGTCCAATCGACTCGCGGCACCAAGGGCGGTTATCTCCTCGCGCGGCCAGCAAATGAGATTCATCTCAACGAGATCATTAAGGTGCTCGACGAAGATGTAATGACGAAACATTGCGGCAGCTATACGGGGGTGCTCGATTCGTGCGTGCATAACGGCGACTGCGGGATTAGGCCGGTTATCGTCGGGCTGCACGAGATAGTCGAAAACGCTCTTTCGCGGATCACGCTCGCACAGCTTGTCGGTACCGAAAGCGTTGTCGATGCGATGTTTCACCAGATACAGGGGATCCATAAGACGCTCGAAGCCCAAAGAGTTTAAGAAAGGTTTTAGCCACGAATGACACGAATTACACAAATTAGAATTTTCTTATTCGTGATATTCGTGTAATTAGTGGCAAAAAAAGGTTTACTTTATGTCAACAGCAGCGGAACTACTTACAAATCGGGAATATAAATACGGCTTTGTCACCGACATCGAGACCGAGACGATCGCCAAAGGTTTGTCCGAAGACACGGTTCGCCTCATCTCGTCGAAAAAGAATGAGCCCGAATGGATGCTTGAGTTTCGGCTCAAGGCCTTTCGCCAGTGGTTGAAAATGACGCAGCCGGACAACTGGGCAAACTTTGATTATCCCAACATCGATTTTCAGAACATTTCGTATTACTCGGCGCCAAAAGAGAAAGCCAAAAAGGCGAGCCTCGACGAGGTCGATCCTGAGTTGATCAAGACGTTTGAAAAACTCGGCATTCCGATCACCGAGCAGAAGATGCTCGCGAACGTGGCGGTCGATGCCGTTTTCGATTCGGTTTCGGTTGCAACGACGTATAAGAAAAAGCTGCTTGAGGCGGGCGTGATCTTTTGCTCATTTACCGAGGCAGTTGAGCTTTATCCGGAGCTGATCAAGAAATATCTGGGCTCGGTCGTGCCGGTGAATGACAACTACTATGCGGCATTAAACTCGGCGGTTTTCTCGGACGGTTCGTTCGTCTTTATTCCAAAAGGCGTCCGCTGTCCCATGGAGCTTTCGACTTATTTTCGCATCAACACGCAGGAGGCTGGCCAATTCGAGCGCACGCTGATCGTTGCCGAAGAGGGTGGCTATGTCGCCTATAACGAGGGCTGCACGGCACCGCAATTTGATACGAATCAACTACACGCCGCGGTCGTTGAACTGGTCGCTCTCGATGATGCCGAGATCAAATATTCGACGGTGCAGAATTGGTACGCCGGAGACGAGAACGGTAAAGGTGGCATTTATAACTTTGTAACGAAGCGCGGAGCGTGTCGCGGCGTGAGATCGAAAATTTCGTGGACGCAGGTCGAGACAGGCTCAGCGATCACTTGGAAATACCCTTCGGTGATACTACAGGGCGACAATTCGATTGGTGAATTTTACTCGGTCGCGCTGACAAACAATGCCCAGATCGCCGACACCGGGACCAAGATGATCCATCTTGGTAAAAACACGAAATCGACGATCATCTCAAAGGGCATCTCGGCCGGAAAATCGAATAACAGCTATCGCGGCCTCGTCAAAATAATGCCGAAGGCCGAAGGAGCACGTAACTATACGCAATGCGATTCGATGCTGATAGGCGGCAAATCCGAGGCGAACACATTCCCATACATCGAGGTGATGAACAACACTGCCCGCGTTGAGCACGAGGCCACCACTTCGAAGATTAGCGAGGACCAGCTTTTCTATCTACAGCAACGCGGCATCTCGCAGGAAGACGCCGTTTCGCTGATAATCAACGGCTTTTGCAAGGAAGTTTTCCGCGAATTACCGATGGAATACGCGGTCGAGGCGACGAAGCTGTTAGGGCTGAAGTTGGAAGGTAGCGTTGGATGACGAGGGAAATATGAATTTACCGATTGAACTTGAACAAGAAGATGATGGTCGTTGGATCGCGGAGATAGACGAGCTTGATGGGGTTTTGGTTTATGGTGCAACCCGCGAAGAGGCTATTAAGAAGGTAAAAACGCTTGCGTTACGGGTCGTCGCGGATCGCTTGGAAAACGGAGAAAGTTTACCTCAACAGGTAGAGAGCCTTATCTTCGAAGCTGCATGAGCAACTGGAATCGACGAAAGCCAAACGTGTGCTGGCGGCGCTCGAAAGGATAGGGTGGAGCGTCAAAAGACAGAAAGGTTCGCATAAGGTTTTAGAAAGAGCGAACTGGCCGGATTCCGTATTTGCATTTCACGATGGCGATGAAATTGGGTCAAAGATGTTGACAAGGATTGCAAAGAAAACCGGTCTGAAACCGGAAGATTTATGATGAAGAAAATTCAACCACCAAATCAGCCAACCCCGAAAGGCCATTACTCGCCGGGGATAGAGCATCACGGGGTCATTTACGTATCGGGACAATTGCCGATGACGCTTGATACTCGCGAGCCGTTTACCGGCCCGATCGAGGAGCAGACGGAGCTTGCGCTGAGAAACGTCGAAGCGGTTTTGCATGCCGCCGGCAGCAGGCTGGATCGTGTGCTTCAGATGACGATTTATGTTTCCGACTTGGAGCTGTGGGGTGCGGTAAATAAAAAATATGCCGAGGTGATGGGCGAACATCGTCCGGCGAGGGCGATCGTTCCGGTCAAGGATCTGCATTTCGGAACGCTGATTGAGATACAGGCGATAGCGTTGGCTTGAGTATATGAGCTACTTTTTCCCCCCTATCCTGATCGTTCTGGGGCTGGTCGTGTATCAGGTTTCGCAAAAATCGACGGATCAAAACGCAAATCCGTTTATTGTGGTCATAATGGCCTATTTGATCGGGATCGTGGCGTGTATCGGCGGATATTTTTTAGTGCCCAGAGAGGATGCGGCGCTTGCGCCGATGATGCGGACGGTTGTTTGGTCAGCATTGGGAATCGGGCTCGGGGCAGCGGCGATCGAGATCGGTTTTATGCTCGCGTATCGAGCGGGATGGAATCTGAGCCTGTTGCCGGTTTCGGTGAATGTGTGCGGAGCGGTAGTTTTGATATTGGTCGGATTGATAGCGTTTCGCGAGACCTTG
>JAYVDQ010000395.1:0-2114 GCA_043749325.1 Chloracidobacterium sp.
TTTCGGCTCGAAAGATTCGGCGTCGCGTTCAAGATTATGCGATCTTATACACAATATTTTGCGAGACGAACGCGGGATCAGAGAGGTTCAATGGAGCTAACAGCGGCGGCATTTTGCACGTCAAAAAGGAGCGTGATATATTCGAATATTCAACCTTCGTTCAATATATAAAGGGTTTACAGAACATGTCAGGACACTCGAAGTGGCACACAATTAAGCACAAGAAAGGTGCTTTGGACGCAAAACGCGGCAAGATATTTACCAAGCTGATCAAAGAGATCACGGTCGCGGCTCGCACCGGCGGCACCGGCGATGTTGACTCAAACGCCCGTCTCCGCAAGGCCGTCACCGACGCCAAGGGGCTCAATATGCCCAACGACACCATCGACCGAGCCATTAAACGCGGCACCGGCCAGCTCGAGGGCGTCGCATACGACGAGATCACATATGAAGGCTACGGCCCAAGCGGCGTCGCCGTGCTTGTTGAAACGATGACAGACAATCGCAATAGAACGGTCGCCGAAATTCGCCACATTTTCTCGAAAAACGGCGGCAACATGGGCGAATCGGGTTCGGTCGCATGGATGTTCGATAAAAAGGGCTATATCGTTGTCGATAAAGCCGCAAAAAGCGAAGATGAACTCTTTGAGATCGCTATCGAAGCCGGTGCCGACGATATGCAGGACGAAGGTGATGTTTTTGAGATCTTTACGGCTCCCGACTCGTTCGAAGCGGTCAGCGAAGCCATAAAATCCGCCGGCATCGAACCGCAGGCTGCCGAAATTTCAATGATTCCGCAAAACTACATCAAGCTCGAAGGTAGCGATGCCAAGACAATGGTGAAACTCTACGACGCACTCGACGACAACGACGACGTGCAGAAGGTCTATGCAAATTTTGATATAGACGAGAGCGAGATAGAGTAGTTTTTAATGGGTAATCAAGAGCGGTCTATAACGCGGCCACTAGTTCTTCAGCCAAAAGGTCTATTGTAATAAGGTCTTTCGGCAAATGCTCTGTTTAGATCTTCGTTAGGATGGAGATTAAACATCTTCCTCCAGATTATCTAACATCTCGCCAATAGCCTTCTTCAGAGCAGGCATATCGCGGTCTATGATCGTCCAAATTAATTCGAGGTCAACGCCTAAATAATTGTGAACAAGAATATTTCGAAACGCTCCGATCCTTTCCCATTCAATATCGGGGCGAATTGATTTTAGCTCCTCAGACAAGCGTTGCGTTGCTTCGCTCATCGTTTGGAGATTTCGCAGTGTCGCGTCCTGAATTGTCTCAGAGGCAAGAAATGCGTCTAATCCAATTGCGATATTTTTCTCGATGCGGCGTAGGCAGTCGTCGATATGCCGCAGGTAAACCGAATCGTCTTTCATACGGGAACAGCTTCACGGAGAACTCTTTCCCGGAGGTCTTTGTTCAAGGCTCTTTCGGTAACTACCTCAACCCGTCGTCCGAGCAGTTTTTCAAGGTCTTGGATTAATCCTACGGGGAACCAAGGACTTGTTTCCGCCATTACATCAATCAGAAAATCTACATCACTCCCTGATTTGGCTTCGCCACGAGCAACCGAACCAAAGAGGCGGATATTCGTCGCACCGTGACGGGCGGCAATCTGTCGAATTTCGACACGTTTTGAATTGATATTTTCTTTAACTGTCATAACCAATCCCCAACCTCATCATCTATCGCCTTAAGCCAATCCTCCGCCAACTATTGCTTCGACAGTTTGATTCACGTCTCACTACGTCACCAAAATCATAACATAGAAAATTAACCGTATTTCTGAACAACTATCATTAAAGGTAGCTGAACACCCAGTGCCCGCTCTGACGCTTGAGATTGCCATACCAGTAGCAGAGAGGATACAGAAGCAAAAGCCCAGCGATCCAATCAGCGTAAACGGCCCACAGCGGAAACCCGTGTCCGGGCGGAGCGGCCTGGCCCATTTGTAACAGGTTTAGGAATAGATAGCCGGCATCCTTTCCGGCAAGGTAGCTGAGGAGCACTGCGGAACCATGGGCAAAAAACCATTGCAGAATGTAATAAAACATCGGCACGCGGCCGAATGTGACACACACGCTCTGCCAAATTGCCTTGCC
>JAYVDQ010000396.1:0-11190 GCA_043749325.1 Chloracidobacterium sp.
CACCTACCCACGAATGGTTAAGGCCGACGGTGGTCGAGAGCGGGTCTGCGCTCGGGGCGGTTCCGTCAAAGCGGAAATTGAGGTCGGCAATGGGGGCCGCGCTGCCTAAAGGCGATGCGCCCACGCCGCTTACAGACATGTTGATATTGACGCCCGCCGGACTGTTGTCTGGAACCGTTACGGGCGGTCCCGCGTAGGTGAAGGTCTTAGGCGTCGCACTCGGCGTTGGCGTTGGCGTCGGGGTCGGCGTTGGTGTTGGCGTTGGCGTCGGCGTTGGTGTTGGCGTCGGCGTCGGGGTCGGCGTTGGTGTTGGCGTTGGCGTCGGCGTTGGTGTTGGCGTCGGCGTTGGAGTCGGAGTCGTTGCCGGGTTGCGATCAAGGGCAGCAACAGCCGAGGGCGTCAATACGCAGTTAAATAAACGAATGCGGGCCACCGAACCGGCTGATTCTTCTGTGCTGCCATCGTCCTTGAAAAAGCGGAGCGTATTACTTGCGCTGATCAATGCCTCGCCCGTATCATTGGCGGAGAATTGCTGCACACCGTTGACATATCCCGTTATCGTTCCCGGAGATGTGCGGGTCAGAACGACCTGTACATAAGTATTAACTGGGATCGGGGTCAATCCGGTGCCGCCACTTGAATAAAAGTTTAGAAAACCATTGAGAACATAGAGTCCGGTATCGCTTGTCCCGTTACGAACATCAAGCACCCGGCGATAGCCGGAAACGTTCGAAAACTTGAACAACATCACGACCGTGTAAGCATCGTTCGCAATTGTGCCGGTCGTCGGCTGAAACTGACTGCCGCTGCCCTGCGGGAATTGCCGCACGGTCCGCGAAACTCCGTCAACCGTGTCGGTCACAAAGGCAGCTCCCGCCCCGATCTCGGTCAGCGCGGGTGGGGCCCCGACCGAACTTGTGAGCGAGTTTTGAAACCGGTAGTCAGCCGACGCATCACAAGATGGCGGTGGAGTCGGGGTTGGTATCGGTGTTGGCGTCGGAGTCGGATTGCCGAATTGCTGGGTAACAGTATGGGCGGCAAGGCCGTTCGGCCCTCCGAAATCGATCGTCGCGGTTCGTGGAGAACCGGTCGTATTTGCGGCGACCGAATAGTTTATCGTTCCGTTTCCCGAGCCGTTAAATCCCGATGTAATCGTCAGCCACGACGCCGAACTACTCGCCGTCCAATCACAGCCATTGCCGGCAATGACAGTGAAATTGCTGATCGCCGAGGCCTGCGTAAATGTTCGATCCGGCGGGCTGGCTGCATAAGAGCAGCCCGGCGTAAAGCCGTTGTAAAGCCTTGCGATATAATCGGCTCCGACCCGATTGATCGATGTAAAATCTCCGCCCACCAGTATCCGTCCGTCTTGCTGCCGCCGTACGCTATAAACGGCAGCCGGGCTAGCCCACTCTTCCCCAACGCGAGCGATAAAATTCGGATCGAGCGAACCGTCCGCGTTGAGGCGCGCGATATTTCTGCGCGATTGTCCGTTGGCGTCGACAAACGATCCTACGATCACTACTTTTCCATTCGGCTCAACAGCTACATCATAAACGTATCCCGAGGAGCCACCGAAAGCGACTTCCTGAAAAGACGCATCAAACGTTCCGTTCGCATTAAACCGGGCGATGCTTCGTGCTGGCTGGCCCGCTACCGGGGTAAAACCCCCGACAATAATAATTTTATCGTCGGAGGTGCGACGGATTTTTTTGATCTGTGCGGAACCTAGCTCAATAATTGTAAATGTCGGGTCAAGGCTTCCGTCCGAATTGAATCGCGCCAAACCGCTAGTTCCAGGAAAGCCCTGGCTGCCCTGCGCGAGAATTTTGTCGCCCGGGAGCACGTCGAGCGAGAAACCTTGGTAGTTATAAGTTGTCCTATTGAAAGTCGGGTCAAGTGAACCGTCGGTGTTAAGCCTTGCCATGCCGGAGCGGGCCTGCCCTCCGATGGTGAAGTTAAATACGCCTCCGATCATTATCTTGTTATCGGATTGAATCCCGATTGAGTAAACGGGGCCATCTAGAACCGGATTAAAGGTAGAGTCAAGGGCACCATTTGGATGCAGTCTCAGCAGCCATCGACGCGGGGCACCATTAACAACTTGGAACGATCCGCCCACGAGTATCTTGTTGTCCGCCGGCTGTATTGCGATGACGTCAATCAGACTAATCTGCCCAAGAGCCACGTTCGTAATTCCAGGGTCCTGGAAAGAAGGATCGATTGTTCCATCGAGGTTTATTCGGACTAAGCCTCTTCTGGTCACACCGCCGGCCGAGGTCGCAAAACCGCCAACAAGGATCTTGCGATCAGGCTGAATGGCTATCGCCCTGACCTGTCCATAATTGCTCGAAGTCGAACCCAGCGAAATATCCTCGGGAAAGAGGTCGAGCGATGCATTGGTATTGAATCGAACCAGACTGTTGCGAGT
Source organism: Chloracidobacterium sp. (assembly GCA_043749325.1). Taxonomy (GTDB): domain Bacteria; phylum Acidobacteriota; class Blastocatellia; order Pyrinomonadales; family Pyrinomonadaceae; genus OLB17. The sequence continues at coordinate 2,432 of JAYVDQ010000396.1, forward strand.
TTGGCCTCCGACGCTGGTGAAGTTGCCGCCCGCAAACACTTTGTCATCAGGCTGAATCGCGACCGCGAATAGACTGCCGTTCGTGATATTGGGAGTGTAACCGGTATCGAGCTCGCCACTTGTTCCTAGGCGCACAAGGCCGTAGGTACCAGCCGGACCGTTAGACATGAAACCTGCGACAACAATTTTGCCGTCCGTCTGAACGACAAGATCATTTGCGCTAACGAACAGCCCGGACACGGCGAACGACGGGTCCTCATTTCCGTTTTGGTCGACTCTCTTTACGCCGCCCGAGAAAACGCCTCCGAGCATGAACCCTCCGTTCGCAAGCCTCACGGCATGGTTGACCCCGCTGCCGACCCTACCGGGAAACGATGCGTCCACGGTGCCGTTATCATTGAGACGAGCGAAACCGGTACGCTGCGGCCCCAGTTGCATGCTGCCGCCGATATAGATTCTGCCGCTCGGATCAACCACAATCGTGCCGACTCTTTCGGTAATAAATAACGGCGAGCTGAAGGTCGCATCTGGTTGTCCGGTGGAAGTCAGCCTTCCGAGGTACGGGTTTGGCCGAGTCGCTATATTGGTAAATTCCCCGCCGATAACGATTTTGTCGTTCTGTATTGCGATCTCCGATACCTTGTTGTTCACGGCCGGGTCTTGAAAAGAAACGTCAGTCGTTCCGTCGGGATTTAGCCGGGCGACGCGGGTACGCGTCAGGCCGTTGACCTCTGTAAAAGTTCCGCCGATGACGATCTTGCCGTCCCCTTGAAGTGCGACCGCGTAAACGTCTCCGTTTATCCTCGGGTAGAATGCATAATCGGGCGAGCCATCGGCGTTGATTCTGGCAACGCCTTTCTGAATTCGGCTCGCAAAGGAAATAAATTCTCCGACAGCGATCGCTTTGCCATCGGGCTGGAGCACGATGTCTTGTACTGTGGAGCGCTGCACCCCGCTGCCCTCGCTAATGCCACCGAACAGCCGACTGACAAAATCCTGATCAAGATCGCCGTCGGCGGGCGTTGGAGTCGGAGAAGGAGGTATGGTCGGTGACGGCACCGGTGTTGGCGTCGGGATCGGCGTCGGTGTCGGCGTCGGCGTCGGCCCCCCATTAGCAACAGGGAAATTAGAAAACCACATCCCGTAGCCGTGCGTACCCACCAATAATTTATTGTCTGCTACCCGCAGGTCAAGACTAGAAATAACAGAATTGCCCATAGCGCCTGAGCCTTCCTGTGTCCAGCCTGGAACGGCCGGGAGTCCGGAAGCACTGTATAATCCGGTAGAAGTCCCTACAAAATATTGCAATCCTGTCGGTGTAACCACTATTGCCGAACTACGGTAAGAAGGAAGGGTCAAATTACCTTCTACACTTGTCCATGTCGGTGCTGCGGCATTTGCATTACCTGTCCACCAGACGCTGATCACGCCGTAATTGGAAAAAGTGACCAGGGCGGTATCGTCATTTGTCGGATTAACGGAAATGCTGCTGACAGTACCCGTGGGAAAGCCGGCTCCGGTAATATTCACGGGAGCAGTACCGGCCGCAACCCCGGTCGGATCATCCAGCCGGAATACTCTTCCATTAGAAGTACCCACGAATATGCTGGACGTGGCTGCGCTGTATGCTCCTCTTGAGAGTCCAATCGCGGTTATATTATTAGCGCCGACCGATGCTGCGACACCGGTCATGGATGTCCAGGTATCTGATGTTACGGTAGAAGCGGAGTCAGTTCGATACAAAGTGCTACCGTTGACATAATACAAACGGTCGGTATTATCGGGGTCGACCTTGAAGAGCGTGACAAATAGCCCGTTCGTGGTTGCTGCTGATGGCCGAATGTTTGTTGTTCCGAAACCAGGCGGGTTGGTGGACGCCCTTCGGCCAATATTACCACTCTGAGAGCCAACAAATTCATACTGCGTGCCGTCTATCAAACCAGTAAGCCCAACTGATACTCCATCACCGCCAAAAACTGACTCAAAGGTGCTTCCGGTTCCCCCAACATTTCTTGTTGTGCCGTTATCCTGTGCTCCGCCGATTACTTTATCAGTTCCGGCACGGGGGTCATTGACAACATAATAATATTGATAGGTTCTGTACCCGGCGTTGATTTGTGTCCATGCAACAGATGGGTCAAGGTTATTCGTCGTTCGCTGTATGCCGCCATCATCACCCGCTAACATCGTAGTGGCACTGTTTGGCTGAAAAACTAAAGCATGAATATCCGAGTGCGAGTTTGGATATCCTGCATAGTTCGCGGAGCTGTTATATCCCCCAATTCTTGTCCAGCTTCCCCCGGTATTCGTTGACCTGTAGATATTGGTGCCGCCAATAAAAATTGTTGCGGGATCATCAGGTTTTACGCTTACCACCAGGTCATATCCGCCTTGCACGGCAAATGGATCATTCCCGTTCAGGCAGCCGGCCTCATCTGGCAGAGTAGCTGAAAGATTGGCCCATGAGGACGTGTTATTGTCCCAACGATATAACTTAGCTTCCGGAGCGGCTATTCCCGCGCAATCTGACGCGGCCGTATTAGAATACAAGGCATAAACTACATTTTGACTGCTTGGCGCAATGGCAAGTACAACTCTTCCATAAGCGCCATTCGCGCTCCATCCGGCCGGTGTTCCAGCAGGCCCCGCGATCCTCGTCCAAGAACCTGTTGCCCCAGTCGTGGATGTCCAGACTCCATCCAAACCGACAGAGTTAGAACCTGCAAAACCGGCATAAAACCGGCCAGTGCTTGTCACAACAATATCAGTCATCTGGCGGGTGGATTGCGATGAGGAGGAAAATACTGAACCCCAGCTTGTGCCGCCATCGGTTGATCTTACGATTGTTGCCAAAGCGGCTATGTACACATTACCGTTAGTAGGGTCAACTACAATCTTTGAAATAAGGTCATTATCATCATCAAAAGATTCCAGACTACCGGTGTTTGACGCGGGTAACCGGATCCACGTCTCACCATTATCAATGGATTTATAAACCCCATTGCCTAAATAAAACGGGGCGGAGCCCCCGTTACCCGCCGAATTACCCAAGGCCTCGCCGACGGTGTAATACCAGGTATCCTGAAATCCGGGACGCGGATCCTGTGCAATGCTTGTACAACTGAAGTGCTCACCCAACGGGCTTTTACGAATCCATGCTGCGCCGTCGTCGGTTGATTTATAGACGCCTCCACTTATACCACCCGCCAAAATCGTGCGGTTTGTCGTTCCGTTATATCTCACATCATACGCTATGGCGCGTGTACGGCCTCCCAGGTTATCGGGGCCAACAAAGCTGTAGGTACCCACTTCAGGAATATTTAGGCTTTCTTTGCTTTGCAGTAGTTGCTTGGCCTCTGCACGCTCCGCTTCAAAAATACCTTTAGGGATCGTGTCGGTTGCGGGATCTTTGGTCATGTTGAATTCATATTCCATAGCCCCTAACAGATCATCAGCCGGATTGTCTTCATCCCGTTCACCAAAACTTTTAGCCTCGTCACGGTTCCACTCGGCTCGATCTCCGTTGCCATCATTGTCGAAACTGAGTTTGTCGGGTTTTCGACCTCTGAGGTCCGGAGCGTCAAATAGATGTTCGGCCAGTTTGTCACTGCCTTCGATCTCAAAAAGCCTTTCGGGAACGGAGGCATGGACCTGCGCGGTTGAATTCTCAGAGCGTTTCGCCAGATATTGGTCGGAGCGGATACCCTGATCCACGGGCATCACCTTATCCCCATTATTAACAGAAATGTTCGTTCTCTGGACCTGTGTCTGCCAGGCACCGACCCCGATTAAGGACAGTACACATAAAATTCCGAATAATACGAAAATATTTCGATTAAAAGGTGTGAATAAAGATGATGGTTTTCTCATAACGGTAACTCCTAATTAACAAATAGAATCAATCTAACCCCACCTTGAAATTTTTGCGATGCAGAATGTGCGAATCAATCCTCGTCCGAAGATTCTTTAACATTCTATTTTGGAACTGCCTTTAATTGGCCAAAGGATTAGTCAAAATGAAAGAACTTATTTGATCAACCTGCTGCCCGAATCTTCTCGCCGATAAATTTACCACAAAACATTCATCATGACGGGGGCGTCATTCCTTCTCGATTACAAGTCATTTCGATGACGGTATACCTCTTTTTTAGGCGCTCCATCTCTTTTATTTGACGTTCTTGTATCTCAAGATAATCATCGGGGGGACTTCCCCAGCACCCCTGCACAAAATAAAAGCGGATTTGCCGCCCTTTGCCGTCCACCAATTTGCCTTGTGCACACCGCGCCTGCATCTTGTCCAATTTGTCTTTGACGGTTATTTTTTCGGTGTTAGATTTGCCGGGTTTCGAGGTAAGCGTTCTGACTTCGAATATATCGGTCTCTTTAACGTTGGACGGAAGACACCGGTAAGATTGTGCCATACACGAAATGCCGAAAAGAACGATGAACAGTACTAAATAAAAAACTCTCAAAAAACCTCTTTTTCCGATAAATCGGGCCACCCGTATTTCTTCAGGGTGAACGTCTGGTTTACCGGGGCGAATGGTTATGTATTTCGGCTTATGAATATTGTAGACGCTGGAAATGTATTTCATATTTTGGGCAAACTGCGCAAGTGGCGTTAGTAAAGTAAAACTAAATTCAATTTTTCGGCATCATTTATACTTGAAAGGATTATGTCTTAAGAGAAAAAATGCACGTACACGTACGTAATCCTATGACATGCCTTTTAAAACACAGCTCTTCAATCGCGTTATGGTGTACAACTGGCAGAAATGGATTCTTTCTTCGTCGGGGCCTACTATATTTCTGCCCGAATTTAAAAATATTGCAAGCATACTACTATATCCGAACAAATACAAGAAAATCATGGACATATCTCTTTCCTGTGTTGGTATTACTTTTCTAAATTCCCCGTTCTTGGGTCGGGCAACAAAAACTGAGCTCCGACCGAATATCAAGGCCGATTTTTTTTGAATTCTATTGTTCCTACTAACTCATGCAAATTCTGGCCGGGAATTGGCTCATTTTTTTTCAATAAAATAAAAAAAGGCGGCCCGAAGCCCGCCTTTAGGTTTATGTGATGGATCGGAAAGTTATTCCAACCCGACAAAGTCGAGATCAACCAGGCTGTTGGTGATCTCAACCGTGCGAGATGCAAAGCGGTACTGCCGCGAGGCAACGGCTATCGTGTAGGTCGCGGCCGCTACGTCGTCGAACGTGTAGTAGCCGAACGAACTGGTCGTTACCGTCCTGGCAAAGTCATCTCCATCAACGATCGTCACCGTTGCGTTTCTTATGCCGCGGCCGTCAGAGCTTGTCACTCTGCCTGAGACCATAACACCCGATCCGATCGAAACACTGCCGTTTTGATCGTAGTTTGCGGATAGTGCCATGCCGTTCACATCGGATGTGAAACCACTGATGATCGAGTCATCAAAGGTGACCCTGGATGTGCCTGCTGCCGCTCCGTCCAGAACGTGGAACTTCACTCTCGCGATGCGAGTCGATCCAGCCGGGATCGCCACTACGTTAGCATTGGCACCGCTGAAGATCTCAATTATGCCGATGTTACCGTTGGCAGCGCCAGCAGCGTTGACGTTCAGCGTTGTTCCAGCCGGGGCATCCGCACCTCGCGTGATGTCCGGATTGGCGTCGACTCCGCTGACATCACTGATGCTCAGCACCGCTGGGTCAAAGTGGAGGCTGTATTGGGTCCCGGCTTCGTTGCCCACAGTGTTCATTTCGATCTCGACCGTGATATCAGAACCGCGAGTTCCAGGTCTGGATACTACACGGACAACACGTGCCGCCGAGGCTGCTTTAGTTTCTGGAGAAGTCTTTACAACTCCGTCCGCAGCAAGCGGTGGCGTACAGCCCAGATTTGTGATCGTGGCATTACCGCCGACCGGTGTCGGCTGCCAGCCCGCTGTGTTTGGATCGAAGTCCGTTGTTCCATCGTGACGGGCATAGGCGTCGATCGCGGTTCCGTCGGTCGAACCTAACAGGCCGTCGCCAAGAGTGTTTCTCGGACCGGCATCCAGACGAGGCTGCTCGTTTGCCGACGGACAGTCGGCCCCGCTCACGAACCTCTGGTACTGTATCTGATCGGCGACATTGACGTCCTGATCGCCTGTTCCGCCAACTCCAACCGCCGTCCGGTTGATGTCGCCCTCGAAACGGTTTGGCATCGTTATCGGCGTTGGTGTCGGTGTCGGGACCGGCGTTGGCGTTGGTGTCGGTGTCGGGACCGGCGTTGGCGTTGGCGTCGGCGTCGGCGTTGGTGTCGGCGTCGGCGGAGCATCGTCGTTGATGATCGTGCCCTGGCCATCGGCGTCTCCGATGACAGCGTTGACCGGATTGGCCAGATGAACCGTAAAGATCTCGTTCGGTTCGATCACCGTATCGCCGTTCACAAGTACCGTGATGGTCTTCTGTGTATCGTTCGGCCCGAAGCTGAGTGTACCGATCGTTGGCTGGTAATCGAGGTTCGCTACCGTCGCCGATCCGTCGATCGTCTGGTACTGGATGGCGGTCGCAAATCCAGTTCCACCCAGTTTCGAAACGGTAAAGACAAATGAGGTTGTACCCGCATTGCCCTCGTTCTTGTTCACGTCATCGATTACAAAGACTGAGGGAGCTGTAATCGCATCGGTATCTGTCGCCGAGTTATTGCCCGGATTTAGATCGACCGATCCGGCGGGCACCGCCACAGTCGCCGTATTGGTTAGTGTGCCGGTCGCATTCGGGCTTATCGTGGCCGACAACAAGTATGTGACAGTGCTGCCAGCCGGCAAATTGACCAGTTGGTTGATATTACCTACGCCGTTCGCATTGCTGCATGTCCCGCCGAGCATACCCGTGCATGTCCATGTCGCCGAGGTTATCGCCGCCGGGAACGTGTCCACAACAACCGCTCCGTTGGCCTCGTTCGGCCCCGCATTAAACGCTCTGATCGTATACGTCACCGTCGATCCCGCCGGAGCTGACAACACTCCATCCGTCTTGGTGATCGAGAGGTCGGCGGATGGCGTAACGTTCAGCGTAAATGTCGAATCCGTGATCACCCCGCAATTGTCCGTAGCACGGATCGTAATTGTATGGGCACCCACGGGTCCGACACCGCTGATCGATACGACGCCCGATGTGTTATTGACGGAGATCGTCCCCGTATAGGTTCCGGCTGATTGGACAACGATGCTCGCGACGCTTCCGTTGTCTGCCGGACCTGTTGCCGGGTTGACCGTTGTCGATCCGCCGTTGACTAACGATGCGGCGGCATACGTCAATGTCGGAGCCGTGTTTGCCGTGACGTTTACCGTCAGATTCGCAGTCGATGTGCCGGAGTTCGAATCGGTCACCGTCAACACGACGGTGTTGGCTCCGAGGGTTGCACCGCACGCCGCCGCGACGTTCGCCGTTACGATTCCGGTGGTGTTTGTAATGCCGGTTACCGATATACCGACCGGAACCGTCGTTGCCGTCACGGTCAAGGTGCCTGCCGGTTGGTCCGCGTCGCTGACGGTGGCGATCGTGCTGACCGTTCCCGCGGTGCCCTGCTGACGAGTCAGCGGGCCGCCTTGGGTGATGACCGGCGGGTTGTTTGCTACATTGAGCGTGAATGTCGCATCCTTTATCGCTCCGCAGTTGTCGGTCGCACGGATCGTGATCGTGTGCGATCCGATCGGTCCCGCACCGCTGATCGATACGACCCCCGCACTGCTGACCGAAATGGTCCCGGTGTATGTTCCCTGTGAGAACAGAGCCGCCGTTGCCGTCCCGTTGTCAGTAAGACCCGTAGCCGGATTGACCGTTGTCGAACCAAGATTTGGGACCGAAGCCGCGGTGTACGTCAACGTCGGCAGCGTATTGACCGTCACGTTGACGGTCAGATTAGCCGTCGATGTGGCTCCGAAGGCGTCGGTTACGGTCAGAACGACGATATTGTTTCCGAGCGTCGCACCGCACGCCGCCGCGACGTTTGCCGTGATCGAGCCCGTAGTATTTGTGATACCCGTTACGGTCAGACCCGCCGGGACGGTCGTGGCCGCAACCGAAAGGCTGCCGGCCGTCTGGTCGGGGTCGCTGACGGTCGCAACCGTCGAGACAGTTCCGGCACTGCCCTGCTGTCGCGTCAGCGGAGCCGTGGCTGTGATCGTTGGCGGAGTGTTGACTGTCAGCGTGAAAATTGTGGTCGTCTGAGCACCGCAATTGTCGGTAGCGGTTACGGTCACGGTAAAGGTGCCGGAATTGGCGTTGCTGACGGTAATAACCCCCGTTGTGGCGTTGCCGCTAAGCGTCCCGGTAAAGCCTGGGGCAGCAGCCGTCACGCCGACAACCGAACCGTTGTCGGCCGGGGCCGCCGAAGGCGTAACCGTCGTGCCGCCGCCCGTATTGATCGGCCCGGTGGCAGGATATGTGCCCAGCGTCGGTGCGGTGTTGGCATTGACCGTTACGTTAAGCGTCGCCGTTGCCGTCAAACCGCCGCCGTCGGTCGCCGTCAGCGTAAAGCTCGCGGTCGTCGCTCCGCACGCCGCGACGACATTCGCCGTGATAAGGCCCGCGCTGTTCACAATCGGAGTCGTTATCGTAACTCCATTCGACGGATTGGCACTCGTAACTGTCACCGTCACCCCGCCGGTGCCGCTCTCGATATCGGTCACGTTCGCGATGGTTGAATTCGAGCCCGCCGAACCCGCCGTACGCGTTGTTGCCACAGCCGCGATCGTCGGCGGCGTGTTATTCAACTCAAACGCTCC
>JAYVDQ010000397.1:0-2083 GCA_043749325.1 Chloracidobacterium sp.
TCAAGCTTAAGAAGTCTGATCAATTCAACGAGTCGCGGCGATCTTAAAAGACTGTTTGGGCCTTGTTCGACCGTGTAACCGTCGCGTTGGATTGTCTGCACATTTCCGCCAACCGCGTCCGAGCATTCGAAAACGGTTACATCAAAGCCTTTTCTTTTCAGCAGAAACGCAGTCGTCAAACCGGAAATTCCGCCGCCAATGACACAAACACGTTTACTCATTGGTTTGCTGAAATTGCAACTTCAGCCGGCTCCGCGATGCCGACTTTTTCAAACACGAGCGCGGCAAGCGCGTCGATAAAAATGGGCGAATCATTAAGGCCAGTTGTGATCTCATATTGCTCGATACCGGCCTCCATTGCTACGCGGCGGTATTCGATACCCAATTCAAAAAGAGTTTCGAGATGGTCCGATGCAAAGGCTACCGGCACGACGACCATATTCTTCACACCCTTTGCTGCCAGGTCTTTGATCGTGTCGGGCGTCGAAGGCGTCAGCCATTTCAGCGGGCCGACTTTTGATTGATAGCAAAGGCTGCTGTTTTGAGTATAACCGCCCTGACGCATTATCGCTTTAACCGTTTGTTTTATATGTCCGGAATAAGGATCGCCCTGACGAACCAATTTCATAGGCGTTCCATGAGCGCTGAAAACTATATGAGTGTCGTCTCTTGTCTCGGCGGGGAATCGATCGAGGCCTTCGTTTAACCTGTCGACAAATGCCTCGACATAACGGGGAAAATCATAGTACGACTCAACCAGCGTGGTTTCAATACCAAGCCGGTTTCCACGCAGCCCCAGTTGTTTTCCCCATTCTTTGACGCTCGATTCGGTCGTTGCTTTTGAATATTGCGGATAGAGCGGCAGCAGAATGACCTTCCTGATCCCCTCTTTTTCGATCTCGTCTAGAGTTTCCTCGGTCGATGGTTTCCAGTAACGCATCGCCGCGTAAACTTTCGCCGGAAATCTCTCATTCAGTCTTTCTTCCAGCAAAGCGGCCTGTTTCAGCGTATATTCTTTCAGCGGCGACTTCCCGCCGATCTTCTCGTATTGCTTACGCACCATCGGCGAACGCCGCGTAGAAATTAGCTTTGCAAGGCGTTTACGGAAAAGAAAACTGCCTGGAAAGTCGATGATATCCGGGTCAGAAAACAGGTTAAATAGAAACGGCTCGACCGCGTCGAGCGAATCGGGTCCGCCCAGATTTAACAATACAACTCCGATCTTTTCGCTCATGTTAAAAATTCTAAACCGTTTTCGAGAACACCGGTTTTTCTTTCATCATCCGTTCGAGATATGCATCGAAACACATTGCGACGTTTCGGATGATCAATATCCCTGACTGAGTAACGCTGATTTTTTTCGAATCCGCCTCAACCAGACCTTCGCGAATGAAAGGTTCGAGCTTAGGCAAATCTGCGGCAAAATATTCGTCAAATTCGATGCCAAACATCGATTCGACAAACCCCTTGTCGATCTCTAGATTGCACATCATCTGCATGATAGTCTCCTTCCGAATATGGTCGTCCTGTGTCATGCGGTAGCCGACATGTGTTGCGGCTTGGCTAGCATCGATGCGGGCGTAATATTCCGGAAAGGACTTGATGTTTTGAGCGTAGATATTTTCAAATTGGCTGATCGCAGACAGACCGAACGCATACACGTCGCAGCCCGATTTTGTCGAATAGCCCTGAAAATTACGATAGAGTGATCCGTTTTTCTGGGCGATCGCGAGTTCGTCGGTCGGTTTGGCAAAATGGTCCATTCCGATATAAACGTAACCAGCAGCTATGAGCGTTTCGATTGTCATCTGAAGTATCGCGAGACGTTCATCGGCTGACGGAAACGCCTCAGCAGGCATAGCGGACTGGTGCTTTTTCAGCCAGGGGACATGTGCGTAATTAAAGACCGCGATCCGGTTTGGCGAAATGTCGATCACCCTGTTAACCGTGTCGGTAAACGTCTCCACCGTCTGGTACGGCAGGCCGTAGATGAGGTCAAGATTGATGCTCTGAAAGCCCAATTCGCGAGCCCATGTGATAGTTTGCCGCGTTATCTCCTCGGATTGAACGCGGTTGATCGCCT
>JAYVDQ010000398.1:0-3434 GCA_043749325.1 Chloracidobacterium sp.
TATCGCAGTACATGCGCCTGGACGCCGACCAGCTCACACACCTCACCAATCTTGAAGTATATTTTCTCAGGTATTACAACAGGTTCTTGTGCCATCGGAGATTATAGTATGTTAAAGTTTTATGTAAAAACTGTAGGCGTTATTCTATGTATTTAATGCACTTGTGTCAACAGCATTTTTATGGTCAGCGAGTTTCAGTTCATAGAAAACATTAAGTCCAGATATTCGCTCGATAAAATCGGCGACGACTGCGCGGTGCTGCCAAAAGATGCCGACACCGATCTTTTATTGACCACGGATATGCTCGTCGAAGACATCGATTTCCGGCTTGATTGGACAACACCGGAGTTCCTCGGCCACAAGGCTCTTGCAGTTTCCCTGTCTGACATAGCAGCGATGGGCGGCACTCCAAGATGGGCGCTGCTCTCAATCGCAATTGCGGAAAACCTGTGGAAAACTGATTTTCTGGAAAGATTTTATGCCGGTTGGCACATGCTGGCAGATGAATTTGACTTAGAATTAGTAGGCGGCGATGTCTCGCGCTCCCCTGACAAATTGGTTATTGATTCGATTGTTGGTGGGGAGGTTACGAGAGGTACCGCGATCATGCGCTCCGGTGCCAAGAGCGGCGACGGGGTATTTATAAGCGGCTATATCGGTGCGGCAGCCGCCGGGCTTTTGCGGCTCGAATCCGGTGAAAGATTTGACCCCGCGTCCGACTCTCAAACTAAACATCTATTGTTTCGACAGCTTCAACCTTTGCCACAGGTCAGGACTGCTAAGCTATTGCATGAAAATAGCTTAGCATCGGCGATGGTGGATATAAGCGACGGGCTTTCGTCGGATATCACACGCCTCATCAAAGCGAGTCGTGTTGGCTGTCGTGTCGATCTCAATAAAATACCGATAGATCCGGCGATCGACTCGATGGGTCTGTTACAGGAGGAACGCATCGATCTGGCGTTAAACGGCGGCGAAGATTTTGAACTTCTGCTTACGGTTCGTGAAGAAAATTCGTTGGCTGTCCAGGACCTGGGGTTTCACCATATTGGTGAAATCACCGCAGACATTGGCATCATTGAACTTATTGCCGATGATAAAACCACAATATTAGAGCCGAAGGGCTATCGCCATTTCTAGTTTTTTTTACAAACCTTTCAAAAAGCCCTTGACATTGATTTTTGACCTGTGCTTAAATTCGAGTTCCTCGACGTTCGAGGACGTTTTGTTGGGAGATAATTTGATGCTTCGAAGCTGGATAAATAGCACTAGATCACCGCTCGGTTCCGCCGCGTTTACAAAGACACTGTTTTGCGCGAGTTCGATGGGGGCATCGTATACGTGCCTCGAAACGCAATATCAACAGACAAAACAGTGCGGGCTATCTCGTTCGCGATCACAGACTTAACACAGCGGGAGCGGCGTTCCCGCTCCCAAAACATCGAAAGTAAAGCAAACGTTTTACGTTTTTGGAGCGGTTACGCCGGATCATTGGGATTCGAAGTAAGCCGCTCCTTTTATTATTGATATTTGACCACTGAATAGTCGTAAAACAGTGGTCGATGGTCGGTAGTTAGCGAGATGACCTTTTCGCAAACTACTGACCACCGGCCGCTCAAAAGATCAGACTTTGTTTGCACCCACGATGGTGACAACCAGGCTACACGGTTTAGTCCCATGATTTCGCCATGCATGGCGGACGCCGTTCTGGACCAGGCTATCGCCGGTCTTGAGGTGGATCTCTTGTTTGTCATCCAGTTCGAGCCATATCTCGCCATCGGCGACGTAAATGAAATCTATCGTAGCTGTGGTGTGAAGGCCGGTCTGATGAGATTCCATGTGAGCGGCGCGGCCGGGGAATTTTTCTTCGAGTTCCTGCATTGCAGCCTCTTTATCGAGGTTTTCCGGAGCGGCGGTCGTGCCAGGCGGTATGGTAAATACGATAAATCGCACACCGCCGGACGCAGGAAAGTGGCCCGGCCCTTCGGACTCGATCCCTGAGTTAGGAACATCGGGCGCCGTGTCCCAGCTCCAAAGCCGATGCCACCCATAACCCGGCATGGCGGCGGCGGTACGGGCGTCGATTTGACGATCGCTTATCAGGGAACTTTTTCCGTTAGCATCCAATCCGGTCACGATCAGGCGCTTTTGTGTTATGTCGGTTTCCATGCAGCTTTTATGGGCGTTCGTGCCTTGGCTGGTAAACATGAAGCCGGGCCCCGCTGGGAAGGGTCAGCTTGATGACACGGCCCCAGCCCTGATCCTGAACCAGGCCGCATTGGATGTTTTGTTCCGCCATGCTAGCAGCAAAAGCATCGACGTCATCACACAAAAAATAGAGTTCATGATGCGGGATTTCGCCGTCCGATTGATGTATCGACGCTTCGGAAGGCGGAAGGCCGAAAATAATATATCCGCCGCCAGCATCAACCGAGCTCAAATTCAAAATGTCGCGAAAGAATTTATGATCCGCGTCGGCATTGGCGCTGGCGATCACAATATGTGTACCAATTATCATTTTGTTTTTCTCCTTATCGAAAATTATTTCGCTTTCAGCAAACCAGCATAAGCGTCGCGGTAGTAATACGCGATAAAGATATTCGCCAGTACGAGGAATATCCCTACCGGCAGCCCCGTTTGGTCAATAAAGGCGTGAAACATAAAAATATGGACGATGATCGGAGCTATCACCACGGCCGCAAGCGGCACAAAGCGTCCCACGACAAATGCGAGGCCGCAGAGCAGCTCGGTGATCTTTAGCAGCGGGAAGAAATAGCCGACAGACATGAGCCCTTCGTTAAATGTCTTGACTGTGCCGGTCATTGGCGGGATCGGAAAGAGATTAAAAAGGAATGTGATCGAGGCAAAAAGGAACAGCAGCCCCATTAACGTCCGAACGATGATCATTGCGATTTTCATATTATCTGGGTCGCTCCGTAAATTGTTATTTTGAACTTCGAGAGTATATCACTCCGTCGCGATTTAAGTCATTTCTGATAAATACCGGACGGCGATCCGTCACCAACAAACCAGATACGGGCAAACGGATCGACAACAAATATTGAATATGTCGCCTGACAAAAACCCTACGCAACTACATATAGTGCTTGCGTTTAAATGGGTTTGATATTACATTACAAAGAGAAAAAGGAGGCGAACAATTTGCATTCAGTGCTTACAGGACGAGTTTTACTTTTGAACTTTTCTTACGAGCCGCTCGGCACGGTCGGTGTTGCGCGTGCGGTATGCCTATGGTTTCGCGGCGCGGTCTTTGTCGAGGAAAACGACGGCGATAATGTTCTCCATTCTCCATCGACAATTTTTCCCGTGCCATCCGTGATCAGGCTGCGGCATTACATACACGTTCGACGCAATAACCGCGAAACGACGATGAAGCGGGCTCGGATCTACATTCGTGACCGCTATCGCTGCCA
>JAYVDQ010000399.1:0-4179 GCA_043749325.1 Chloracidobacterium sp.
GTCAATAAAAACGAGAGTATTTCACTAAATCTCTTCCTCGTACCGAGTGCAGTCACTGTAACTGTAGGTATTATTGCTGAAGAATCCTTGATAGACACGTCATCGTCCACGATCAAAACCGTATTTACCCGCCGTCAGATCGAGAATTTGCCCCACTAATTCTACTTTTTAGGAAAAGTCGGCAAAAACTGAGGTGTGACACGGCCCTTTGTTAGCTGTTCAAAGGCGTACGCATATTTGATCAGTTTTGGTTCGGACCATGCAGTGCCAAAAAACAGCATGCCGGTTGTTTGGGTTGTGCCGGGAACAGCAACCCCGGCCTGATTTGTTGACGGCGGGATATCACGCAGGCCGAGTGGTACGACGATCGACGGATAACCCGCCACGGCAGCAGTTCCTACGCCGGCAAGTCCCGGACTAACAAACGCGTCAAGGTTATTTTTTGCCATTAGGCCATCGATGCCGTCTTCGCGGACCGATTTGTGCACTTTCGCGATGGCGTCAAGGTAAACCTTGTCATTTAGATCGCCTTTCTTTTGCGACTCGATGAAAATCTCCTGGCCGAAGATCTGCAGCTCGGTGTCCTTGTGGGCATCGTTAAATTTGATGAGGTCCTCGAGAGTTTTGTATGGGCCGCCGCGTTCGGCGAGATATTTGGCAATATCCGCTTTGAATTCATACTGCAGGATGGCCAGGCGATCGGCTTGTGTAGGGCCGTAATCGGGAAACGCGACGTCAACCAGCGTCGCTCCAGCCGCTTTCAGCTTGTCTAGGAAAGGCTGCCAGTAAGCTTTGTAAGGTTCCGGATTCTGTCTAGGCGGTACCATCACTAGGCCTAGGCGAGCACCTTTCAGGCCGTTTGGATCGAGAAATTTTGTATAGTCTTTGGCGCGTTTTTTGTCGGCTTCGGCGGTTGCCGGGTCGCGTTTATCGCTTCCGGCAATGGCTCCGAGCAGAATAGCGGCATCCGTAACCGTGCGGGCCATCGGCCCGGCGGTGTCCTGCGTGTGCGAGATCGGTACGATTCCGCTGCGGGGGACCAGGCCCACCGTAGGCTTGAGGCCGACTACGCCGTTTGTAAAGGCCGGCGAGATTATCGAGCCGTTTGTCTCTGTGCCGACCGCGACAGCACATAGATTGGCTGAGACCGCGACACCCGAACCGGCACTCGATCCGCTGGGGTTTTGATCGAGAAAGTACGGGTTGTTTGTCTGCCCGCCGCGACCAGACCAGCCGCTCGTGCCGCGGCCAGGAAGAGGATTTGCACGGAAATTCGCCCATTCAGTTAGATTGGTCTTGCCCATGATCACGGCACCGGCCTTTCGCAGATTTGCGGCAACGGCTGCGTCCTGCTTCGGCGTCGGCGCGTCGAATAGTGCCCACGAACCTGCGGTCGTGTGCATCTTGTCAGCGGTGTCGATGTTGTCCTTGATCAAAACCGGGATGCCGTGGAGCGGCCCGCGAACCTTACCTTTTTTACGCGCCTTGTCCATCTGGTCCGCTATCGCGAGAGCGTCGGGATTTAACTCGAGCACGGAATGAGTTTTTGTGTCGACCGCTGCTATGCGTGCGAGATACATCTCGGTGAGCTTTCGCGAGGTCAGCTTGCCGGCCTTCATCCGAGCCTGAAGCTCGCTGATGGTAACCTCGACCAACTCGGGGTACGGATCGCCGTCCGCAAAACCCACGATCTCGCCCTTGGCGTTTCGAAATAGTGCGATCGCGGCCAATCCGGCGGTGCCCGTCTTTAAAAATTCGCGTCTGTTCTGATTTTTTTCATTCATAAATTTATCGACACTGCCTTAGGTGACATAATAATGAGGTTGGCAAGTTATTTTTCTTTTTCCGTGGCACACCATGCATTTAGCGTTATCTTTCCCATGCTAGCCAAAATGAGAGCGATGAGAGGAGCAAGAACCGCTGATGCTACCCCTATGTGAGGCGCGATTGCCACCGCAAGAGTGCTCACCACTAAGGTTCTGGCTAAACCTTTTTCACCAAAAAGACAGGTGCGTTCTTTATTATATTTTTTGTCCCCGCAGAGAAAATTTCGTACTTCATACTTCAAGTTCGAAAGAAAAGACCCATTATCACCAATAGTCGACGCCGCCAATCGAAAGGTATTTTCAGCAGAGGCGCTCACCCACGCCTCGGCGACCGCATCGTAGGAAAGGCCACCAGCCAAAAGTTTTTCAATTGCGTCCCGTTGGAATGCAGGTAGGTCCTGTATCCACATTGACGGTTCGTCGCTTAGCAATTTATCAATGTCTAACATATCAACTAAAACATCTTCTCCAGATATTCGGCCGAGACCGCATGGGTTGTCTGATGGAGCGTATGTGGATCAACTCCTCCTAATGAAATTCCGCCACCCCCGCCCGGTGCGTATGATCCAATAAGAACTGCGATAAGTAGTCCATCAGAATTGCGAAAAATAGGGCTTCCTGATTGACCAGGCCGCGCCTGTGTATTTAAGACCACGTGTTTGGATTTAATCCCACCTGAAGAAATTAGAATTTTCGCACCAACTTCCGCCTTTTGTAGAGTAACAACCATCCGTCCGTGATCCGCATGGGGAAAACCAAAGCTTACTACGCCGTCGCCCACCGCCGCATTATCCGCCCCACCAATTGCATAAGGTGATTTGACAGTCACTTCGGGGCCAGCCCGAAGAATTGTTAAATCATGGAATGGGTCCGTCGCCATGATTTTGACCGGAAATGTTTGCACCGATAAATCGGTTGTGTCTTGATATTCAGCTACGAGCGAAGGGCGCTTAAACGCCAGAAGGAGCCCTTGATCCTCAGTTCCCGCAACGTGAGATGCCGTTGCAAAGAAACCGGACTTGCCCAAGGCAAAGGCTGTGCCCGCAAGCGTGACACCATTCGGGCCATTTCGACCGACAGCAAAAATGAAATTCGAAATGTTATTGAGTAGCATGGGCTGTAAAGAAATTCACCACCAATTTTTTCGCACATTGGCTGTGTGAGCATGCCCTATATCGTACTCCTGATTACGTCGACAGCAAAACCGTGTCGAGGTATGCCCGGACAAGCGGTATATTCGACCTCCTAAACCCCTCTGCGTCCGCAATCAAAACGATCTTCCCTTTGTCCATCAGTGCGATTCGCTTTCCTAGTATCATGGCCTCATGCAGGTCGTGTGTGACAAAAATGGCGGTTTTTCCCAGTTCGCGGACGAGCCGTGCAAATTCCTTTTGCAGATTTGTCCGCGTGATCGCGTCGAGCGCACCGAATGGCTCGTCGAGCAGGAGCAGGTCCGGATCGGATGCCAACGCTCGAGCCACGCCCACACGCTGCCGCTGGCCACCTGAAAGCTCGTGCGGAAATCTGTCCGCAAACTTTGCCGGTTCGAGGCCGACGAGCGAGAGCATTTGGCTGGTACGCTCCTGCTTTTTCACCGCCTCCCAATTTTCCAGCCCTGGCACGAGGGCGACATTCTCCGCTACGGTAAAATGCGGAAACAGCCCGCCGTCCTGGATCACATAGCCGATATGCCGCCGCAGCCGAATAGCATCCCACGCGGTCGTCGCCCTGCCATCTACGAGCACATCGCCTGAGGTCGGTTCGATCAGACTGTTGACGAGCTTTAGCGTGGTCGTTTTGCCGCAGCCCGATTCGCCAAGCAGGACCAGGACCTCGCCTGCGTTTACGCTCAGGCTGAGATCATTGATTATCGCCGCACCGCCTATCGAGTAACCGACATGGCGAAATTCGACAATAGCTGTAGGCTCAACGGACATCGGTTATCGTTTCAATCATCCATAGCGAATACAGCCTGTTGCGATGTTGGATTTGGAAATAATACCATTTCCCGGGTCCGAAAGTTTCATAATCACGCCCCGTCGCGTTAAATATGTTTGCATGAAAATAACCACCGCCTGTATATCGCTGGCGTTATCAGCATTGCTTATCATCACATGGGTCTGTGCCCTTAATAGCGGAAACGCCAACGTTCCGGCGCCCAACAGGGCGGCGAATACAAATGCAAATACTGAGCCCGCCGGCACGCCCGCGGCGGCCGCGGCGGAATCGGCCATGGCACCCGAAGCTCTCGTCGCCGATCTGTACAAGCAGCATGACGCGAAAAAGAGCCCATTTTTCCAGACAAAGAATCGGGCATTACTTGACAAGTATTTCACCAAACCTCTCGCCGATC
>JAYVDQ010000400.1:0-3324 GCA_043749325.1 Chloracidobacterium sp.
GAATATCAAGCAGCTCATTAACTACGTGGTGATATTTATCATCATTCTCATTGTGATTCTGTTTATTTTACGCCTGTTCGGCATCTACAATGGGCCGCACTTGAATTTGAATTAAATGATCGGTGCGCAGATCGCCAAAAAAGACCGCGATAAGGTTGACGGCATCGTATCAAAATATACGCGGGCGTTGCTTGGGATTGCTGTGAAAAACGGCGTACCGTTCTCGTTTGTCGGGCGAATGAAAGACAAGGATGCCGGGATCATTAAGACGAGCGAAAATAATCATAAGGTTGTCCGTGCTCTTTTGGGTAAATAGACATGCGATTAGCAAACATTTTAGATTCGGTTTCAGCAATCTTTCCTCGGTCAACCGATGATGGGGAAAAGAAGAAGCGACTGACGCAACCGCCAGTTACCGCTCCGCCTGTTGTCGCACCTGATGGATCTACACCTAATCCTGACCGTTTCAAGCAGTTTAGTCCGCAGTATGGCGGGCCTGATGCTCCGGCGATAGTTCCAATGGCGGATAATCGCGGCGGTCAACCCGTATCGCCTACGGTGGTCACTCCGGCACCTGTTATCGCACCGACCGTTGATGCACCGCAAGATATGTTCACGGGTGGCAGCGGTATCGCCCCATCATCAACGGCTATCGTGCCGTTCGATGCACCAGCTACGCCAACGGTAAGCGATCCAAATCCGAATATTTCAATAATCGGGCCGGACCGACCGGAAGTGCAGGTCAATCCGTTCTCAAGCATCCCAGGTGCGACAACGGCTCACCCCGAAGATGAAAAAGACCCGTATCTACGTCAACAGCGTATCGCCGCAGAGGGTGTGTCAAAGAACGGTTTTTGGAAACGTCTTGGGCTTGGAGCGTTACAGGGATTTGCTACGGGCGGCATAGGCGGTGCATTGTTCGGCGGTATCTTACGCGGCGCCGTTCCGTCTATCGACCAGAACCTTAAAAAGCAGCAGTATCTCGCGAAAACTCAACAAGAGATAGGGCAAGACCAGCAACAGCGGAAATTTGAGGATGACCGCGTAAAGGCTCAGGGTGACGCGTATCTCAAGGCTCTTGAAGCTCAAGGCACGATGCTGACAAATCAAGGCAAGGTCATTAAGAACGCTCAGGACATGACCGAACTGCAAAAGTCGCAGATCGTGAATGATCCGCTTTGGGTGGCAAATGTGGCTCCGACAAAGAATTTGACAGCTCAACAAGCGGCGTATTTCAATGAGCGGTACGGGACGAACCTCAGTCCGGCAGCGTGGCAGGATTTTGTTGAGAAAACAGACCCCGGAACCGGCAAGTCAATGATACGCCCGACAACCGACCCACGATACAGCGTGAACCCAACGCTTTCGCCTGATGCTACCGTTCCACCTGTGGCCGTGACCGCTAACGGCATTCCCGTAACTGTAAAAGGTAATCAGGTGCTTGGTGCAGTTGCGGCTGAAGCAACGGCTAATGCAAATCGTGTTGATGGCACGAATAGGTTTAACGCGAACAACACCCTTGAAGCTGCTAAGACGAATATCGCGGCACGTTCCAAATATAACTCTGAAGTGCTGCAAATGCAGACGGAGATTTTGAAAAACCTTAATCTTACAGATGCCCAAAGATCGGTATATGACGGTGTAGTAAACCGACGTGCTAATACATATACACTATTGCAGAATGCGTTGAATAAATTGCAAGCAATGCCTGCCCCACACGATCCTGACACATATAAACAATATAAGGACGCTCAGAACAAGGTGGATGAGTATCAAAAAGGATTCGATGGTTTGGAGAAAGAAGTATATGAGGCGGTCGGTAAGATCAACGGCGGCGACCACGCCGTTGACCGCATGAAGGAACTGCAAAAAGGACTTGAGAAGCCAGGAACCGTGAACTATTCGCCAATCGCCCCGGTGCAGACGCAGACGATACAACCTGTCAAGCCGCCAGCGGGAGCGGTAAAAGGCACAAAGAATAATAGGGTTGGCACAACACTTTCATACGAAGAGCAGATGAGACGGATTCGAGGCCACTAATGGATTACCAATTTGATACAGCAGACCCAGAAGCCGTTCCTGACGCTTCCGTGTCTACCGATCTTCCGCCTGTTCCGAAAGCCAACCCTAATCAGCCAATATCGGTTTGGGATGCGACTGCTCAGGCAGAAAAGGACTTCCAACTTCCCGATGGCTTGCTGCGCGGTCTTGGAATGGAAGAGTCTCACGGCCTGAATCAGTATGATTCCAACGGCAATACCATCGTCTCCCCGACCGGTCCGCGTGGAGCCTTTCAATTCACAAAATCAACCGCCCGTCAGATGGGCATCGACAGAGACGATCCTGTTCAAAACGTACTCGGAGCCGCCAAGTATATGCGGCAGAACTATGAGAAGATCCGCCCGATGGTCGATGATGACCACGATGCGTGGATAGCGTCAGCAGTCGCGCACAATCGCGGACTCGGTGCGGTTCAGGGAATGATAAAGAACCGCCGGTTTGACCCGACCGGTCACGATTCAGGCAATGGCGGCGATACGCGAATGTACGCGACGAAGATCCTCAAGAACTGGGGTGACCTTCGAGGTGGCGATACATCCTTGCCGCAGGATACATCTGACGCTCAAGACGCTCCGCCTGTTTCACAAATACAGGCAGGCGCTCCGACACCAACCCCCCAGATAACGCCGGAGGATCAGACGGCGTTTGACGCGAGATTCCCCGTTAATCAGTATTCGCCGGGGTATGTGCCGCCACCAGCACCACAAGCCGCTGAAATACCAGTAGAACAGCCACAAATGCCCGTTGCGGCCCCGACTGATGATGATTTCAACGCGGCGAATGCTTACCTTGCATCTCAGGGCAAACCACCATTGACACGTGAGCAGTTCAACGCGGCACAGAACGCGCCAGACGCGACTGTTAGCGGTTCAGCAAGCGTTACACCGCCTCAGTTACCCGCTGGACAGCAAAACGTGGCTCAGACCACTTCACAGGCCCATGAACAACCTGTTTATCATCCGGGCAAACTCGAAATACCGCGTTCAATCGGTAAAGCGAATACCGATCTCAAAGGAACAGCAGGATATTTCACACCGGATGATGCAAAGGATGACAATGACGCATCGGCTCAGGCAATTTTAGCTATCAGTCGGCAGTTGGGTAAAAACATCACACCGCAACAGGTCAATGACTATCTAGCTAAACGTCAGACCTCGATCTTTGCAACGCCGTGGAAAAAAGGCGAGAAGATCAGCGTGCCTTACGGCATCTTTGCCGAGATCGAAGGTGAACCGACAACCAAAGAAGATATTGCGATGGAGC
>JAYVDQ010000401.1:0-2537 GCA_043749325.1 Chloracidobacterium sp.
CTCGACAGCAACACTTTGTCGGTCAATATCAAGGAAGCTCTCGGCGTGGTCGCACAGATCATCCCGTGGAATTTCCCGCTCCTGATGGCGACGTGGAAGATCGCACCCGCTCTAGCCGCGGCAAACTGCACGATCGTCAAACCTGCCGAGCAGACCCCGGCGAGCATTATGGTTTTGATGGAGCTGATCGGCGACCTGCTGCCGCCGGGCGTACTTAACATCGTCAACGGCTTCGGCGTCGAAGCGGGCAAACCACTCGCTACCTCGCCACGTATCGCAAAGGTGGCATTTACCGGCGAAACAACGACCGGCCGCCTGATCATGCAGTACGCGTCGCAAAATCTGATCCCCGTGACGCTTGAGCTTGGCGGCAAATCGCCGAATATTTTCTTTAACAGCGTGATGGACGCGGATGACGAATTTTTCGACAAATGTCTCGAAGGAGCCGCGTTGTTTGCTCTAAATCAGGGCGAGGTCTGTACATGCCCGTCGCGAATCCTTGTTCAGGAAGACATCGCCGATAAATTCATTGCCCGCGTCATAGACCGGACAAAGAAGATCAAAATGGGCCACCCGCTTGATCCGGAAACGATGATGGGAGCACAGGCCAGCCAGGACCAGTGGGAAAAGATCAAGAATTACATCCAGATCGGAAAAGACGAGGGAGCCGAGGTGCTCTGCGGCGGTGATGTCCATATAAACGAAGGCGGTCTGGAAAAGGGATTCTATATCCAACCGACGCTGTTGAAAGGCCACAATAAAATGCGAGTCTTTCAGGAAGAGATCTTTGGCCCGGTTGCGTCCGTCACGACATTTAAGGATGAAGCCGAAGCTATCGAGATCGCCAACGACACGTTATACGGTCTCGGAGCCGGTGTCTGGACACGTGACGCCCATCAGCTATATCAGATCCCGAGGGCCATTCAGGCCGGCCGCGTGTGGGTAAATTGCTATCACAATTACCCGGCCCACGCTCCGTTTGGCGGCTACAAAAAATCGGGCTTTGGACGCGAAAATCACAAGATGATGCTCGATCATTACCGGCAGAATAAGAACATGCTTATTTCATACGATAAGAAGGCGATGGGCTTTTTCTAAGAGTGTTCCCCACGAAATGCACGAAAAACACTAAATCATTTTCGTGCATTTCGTGTATTTCGTGGGCAATATTCCTTTTATTTATGAATGAAGCACCCAGAGTAAGAATCACGGACTCCGCCGCAAAAGTCCTTGAACAGCTTCGCGGAAAACACGGCGAGTTGATGTTTCACCAAAGCGGCGGATGCTGTGACGGTTCGTCGCCAATGTGTTATCCGAAGGGTGAATTCATGGTAGGCTCCTCCGACGTTTGGCTGGGAGAGATCGCGGGATGCGATTTTTACATGGCAAAGGACCAATTCGAATTCTGGCAGCACACCGAGCTGACGATCGACGTCGTTCCCGGCCGCGGTGCGAGTTTTTCACTTGAAATACCGTTGGGACTGCGGTTTGTTACGAAATCGAGGGTTTTTACATACGACGAAACACAAAACCTGGTCGAAACTCACGCCGGTGACGTTGCAGAAGCCCGCGCGTAAGCGAGGGCGATCTACTCAGGTTGGATGTTACGTCCTTGCTTACGCGCGGGCCTCCGCATTTTGTAGTTATGACAAACACGATAACCGTTTACGAAAAACCGACCTGTACAACGTGCCGCAACCTAACAAAGCTGTTCCTCGAAAACGGCGTCGATTGGAAAAAGGTCAATTATTTTATCGAACCATTTACGGAAAAAAAGCTCGCAGCTTTGCTAAAAAAGACCGGGCTGCGTCCGTACGAAGTGCTCCGCCGCTCCGAGCCGGATTTTAAGGGGCTTGGGATAACGGCGGAAACGCCTGACGCTGATGTTATCAAGGCAATGGTCGCTTACCCGTCGATAATTCAGCGACCGATCGTTAAGATGGGAGACAAGGCCGTGCTTGCCAGGCCGATAGAAAAGGCACTCGAATTGATCAAATAATATGAGTTACACAAACGGTAACGGAAATGGACATCGCCCGAAACCCAAAAACGTCCTCGGCGGTGAGCTAAAAAGCTGCTGTTCGGACCCGATGACGGGATTCTACCGCGACGGTTATTGCCGGACTGGTGCAGACGACACGGGCCGCCACACGGTGTGCATCTTGGCGACCGAAGAATTTCTCGAGTTTTCAAAAGCTGCCGGAAATGACCTCTCAACCCCGATGCCGCAGTATGCTTTCCCCGGCCTTAACCCGGGCGATAAATGGTGCCTGTGCATGCTCCGTTGGCGCGAAGCTTTGAATGCAGGGATGGCCCCGCAAGTTTATCTCGAAGCGACCCACGAAGCGGCGTTAACCGTTGTCACTCTCGACGATCTTCGACGCCATGCGGCCGATGACGACTAGTTGTCTCTAAGAAGGTGCGGAAGCCCACGCGTGAGATACTGTCTTGATAGTCAAACGTTAGAAGCCAGGTTTGGGTCGAAGGGGCGGTTAGATTTTAGGACACCGTAGGCGATGTGCAGCAATTTTCTCATT
>JAYVDQ010000402.1:0-3689 GCA_043749325.1 Chloracidobacterium sp.
GAAGCGAAGGCCGCGATTTTTGCCTGTGTAATCGTAATTTGCCTGATACGCAATGCCGTTTCCTGCTCGATATTCACTGGTATTAGTATTTGGATTGTAAAATTTTCGATGCGAATTCGTCCCGACAACCTGAAAATCAATAGCCCGTTGCGGAGTAAGCTGAAATTTACCGTCAAGACCGAATAAATTGTTGTGTTTCTGGGCACCGAAATGGTAGGTCGTTGCAATCAATCCGATATTCGATTGCACACCAAAATCGTGTTTGAGCCGCATAACGCCGATGTATGCTTTGGTATTGGTTCCCGGAAATCGATCAATTGCCGAAAGAAGTCCAAAGGTATTGCGGCCTGTTTTTCCTGTCAACTTTACTGCAATGTCGGGATCGGCGATATTTCGCGTATTGACAACCTGTAGCGAGGTGCGGAAATAATCGATCCCTTCGAGAAAGAACGTACGCTTTTCAGGAAAGAAGATCGGAAAGCGTTCGTTAGCCCTGACAACGGGAGCGTCGGCCTCGACCTCGGCAAAATCAGGGTTTATCGCCGCATCCAGAGTGACATTAGGCGTGATCTGATATTTTACCGAAACGCCTATGTCTTTCTTGATCGGGTGATTTAATATTCTCGATCCGAGCGGCTGCGTGGCGTCAGCAATTCGCTCCCCCGATTCGCTAAGCGTAATGCTAGGAACTATTTCGAGCGATCTTTCGTTCTTGATGTCAGTCAGGCCTGTGATCTTCCCGATCTGACTTAGAGATGAAATGTTTCGGGCAATCGGCATCCACGAGTCATTTTCACCATTTAACCGCGGTATTCGCCGACCAACATTAAACCCCCACATTTGTCCTTTTCCGGAGGCGTATCTCAACGACTTGAACGGAATTTTGACCTCAACCGAATAACCGTCACCTAGAAGAACCCCCTTTGATTCCATCACGACGTCAACGCTAAAATCCGGGCCGCCGCCGCCGCCGCCGCCGCCGCCGCCGCCGCCTTCGGTCTGTATCCCATCGGCTTGGATGCCAAACGGGTTGAAAAAGAAAACGTAAGCACGCCGCTGGTCATTAAACGTGTCCATTGTGACGCGAACGTTGTCATCCGCAAAAACATCGTCGCGTCGGGCAATCGTCGCCCTGATCAAATTTGGATCATCAAATGCGTGAAAACCAACATAAAGGTATTTCTCATCGTAACCGACATACGCGATCGTCTCTTTGGACGGCGCAATATTGTCGCCTGGTTGGATCTGGATAAAATCATCGAAAACAGCCGATTTTTTCCAAATTTCATCATCAAGCTTGCCATCAATTACCGGCGAAACTTCAAATTTAGGGATGGTAACCGGAATACGCTTATCAGCCGTGGCTATTGCACCATGCGGTCCGCCTTGGCCAAAAACAGCGCAAAGCGAAGCGGTTAATAAAAAATATAAAACAAAGAATTTTTTCACGATATGTCGATTTTTAGAAGAATCCTAACTACCCTAAAACGTAGCTAAACCTAAAATTGTTTCATTACTACCGGCTTTTCACAAGTGGTTCGAGATATGTAGTGTAATTTTCGCCTCAACAGATATTGACTCACCCCTGCTTAGATTATCGAGCAATTGAAAATCGACCTTTGTTAGTGGATAATGTTGCCTTTCCTAAGGAAACTCTTAGAGCTCGGATTTATTTGTAACGCATGCGAATTTTAGTGACCGGCGGTGCCGGATTTATTGGCTCGCACCTTTGCGAAAAGCTCCTGAACGAAGGAAACGAGGTCATCTGCCTCGATAATTTCTTCACGGGCCGCAAGGTAAATATCGCCCATCTCATTGATAACAGGCGTTTTGAGCTTGTGCGTCACGACGTGACTGAGCCGATACTGCTCGAGGTCGATCAGATATACAATTTCGCGTGTCCCGCGTCGCCGGTCCATTACCAGTACAACCCGATCAAGACCGTCAAGACCAACGTGATGGGCATGATCAATATGCTGGGCATGGCAAAACGCGTAAAGGCCCGCATTTTGCAGGCTTCTACATCAGAGGTTTACGGCGACCCGATCGAGCATCCCCAGACCGAATCGTATTGGGGCAACGTCAATCCGATCGGCCTCCGCAGCTGCTACGACGAAGGCAAGCGCGTCGCCGAAACGCTGATGATGGACTATCATCGCCAGAGCGGTGTCGATACGCGTATCGTGCGTATTTTCAATACTTACGGTGAACGGATGCTCGAAAACGACGGCCGTGTGGTATCCAATTTTATAGTCCAGGCATTGCGGGGCGAGGAGCTGACAATCTACGGTAACGGCGAGCAGACGCGTTCGTTTTGTTACGTGAGCGATCTGGTCGATGGCATTATTAAGTTGATGAATGCCGAGGCAGACGATATTCACATGCCCGTAAACCTCGGCAATCCCGGCGAATTTACGATGAAAGAGCTGGCCGAGCAGGTCGGCAAAACCATAGATAAACCGGTCCAGATCAAATATCTCCCGCTGCCGCAGGACGACCCGAAACAGCGAAAGCCGAATATCGAACGTGCGACGCGACTGCTCGGCTGGACGCCGACCGTACAGCTCGCTGCTGGATTGGAAAAGACCGTTGCCTATTTCAAGACGGTCGTAAAGGCGAATTAGGGATTTATGAAGATACTTATCACCGGCGGTGCCGGATTTGTCGGGAGCCATCTGGCTGACCGCCTGGTCGGCGAAGGCCACGAGATCACCGTGATTGACGATCTCTCGACCGGACGCTATTCAAATATCGGCCATCTCGAAAACCACGAACGATTTCACCTGATCATCGACACCGTCCTCAACGCCGGCCTGATGGAAGAGCTGATCCGCGAGACGGACCGCGTTTATCACATGGCAAGCGCCGTCGGCGTCAGGCTGATCATGGAGCAGCCGGTTAAGACGATCGAAACTATCTTTCACGGAACGGACGTCATCCTCGGACGTTGTGCAAAATACCGCAAGCGCGTGCTAATCCCCTCGACCAGCGAAGTCTATGGCAAGGGCATCTCGGTTCCCTTTCGTGAGGAAGACGACCTGCTCACGGGAGCGACGGACAAACACCGGTGGGCCTACGCCTGTGCAAAGACGCTCGACGAATTTCTCGCCCTCGCACATTTTAAGGAAACGCGGCTTCCGGTTGTTGTTGCAAGACTCTTTAATACGGTCGGCCCACGCCAGACCGGACAATACGGCATGGTCGTGCCGCGATTTGTCGAGGCAGCGTTAAAGAACGAGGCCATCGAGGTCCACGGCGACGGGACGCAATCGCGGTGTTTCGGACACGTGTTGGATGTCGTGGACGGGCTGACCAAACTTATCGAAACACCAGAGTGTTTCGGCAGGTCGTCAATCTAGGCAGCGATCACGAGGTCACGATCAACGCTCTTGCAAAACGAGCCATTGAGCTGACCGGCAGCCGCAGCGAGATCAAATATATTCCTTACACGCAGGCGTACGGCGAGGGCTTTGAGGACATGCAGCGGCGGGTGCCGAGCCTCGATAAAGCGGCGCGGCTCATCGGTTACCGGCCAACCCGAACGCTCGATGACATCATCAATGATGTAGCCGGAGAAATGCGTGGGAGTGCTTTACCGTCAACATTGCATGCACAGAATTAGGATTGTCATCGAAAAATACGCTCGTTTCAGGTTCGGCCTACTGCCTATTGCCTTCTGCCTACTGGCA
>JAYVDQ010000403.1:0-5925 GCA_043749325.1 Chloracidobacterium sp.
TCGCGCTTCTACGCCAAAAGCTTTGGGCGTATCCCCTGGCCCTTGTCGCGTTAACGGCGTTTCTGATCTATCAGATTTACCTCGTTGTTGTACATCAGACTTTCCTGATGGGATTTCTGGTCGTCCTCGATACCGTAATTATCTGGCTCGTATGGCGCGAATGGCAAAAGGTCATAGGCCGACTGCCGGATCCGACTGCGTAAATACATTAGAGCAATTATTTCCTCTTCTTTTTCTTCGGTTCGGTAAACAGGCCGGCGGTGTATTTTTCGTAGAGTTCGAATAGGAATACCATGCGGCCGGCCTCGCTGGCGAAGGGCTGCGGGCGATAGGCGAGGTCAACGGCCTTGTCCAGGTCGTTATGGGCTTTTACCAGCACGGGCGGCATTGTCAGCGGATCGTAGAGATCGGCGAGCGAACTATTTGGAAATTCGCCCCGCGCATCCAAAACTCTCTGGGCGGCTGTTTCGATCGCAGTGATCTGTTTTTCGCTCGGGTTTTCGGGCCACGGGAAATTGTTGTAAACGAGGGAGTTTGAATAACGATAATCAGACTTTAGTCGCCCGCAAACCTGACGCATCCACGCATTGTGCATCACCGAAGTCAGTACACCGAAGTGGAACAGCGTTGAGTTTGGCACCAGCAAACATAGATCGGTGGCGATAATATCTTTTGACATTATCCCTATCGGAATATAATTTCGCCGTTCTGATGAAACCTTAGGTATTAGGATGTAATCGCTGTCCGGCTGTCTAATTTCTCCAAATAGAAACGGAAAGGCCGCCAATTTCCGAGTTGCTTCTCGCTTACTAGCCTGTCGATACTGTCGAACCTGTTCAATCCGTCTCATTACTTCCGGCATCGAGCGAAGCTCCGTCGGAGTTGATTCTTTAAGCCAAAGACACCATCTAGTTTTCTTATTGATAAATTCTTCGGAACCGTAGACACGCCGGATAAACTTATCGGCGGCGGGTTCTCTGACAATCAGTTCTCGTTTTTCTTCGTCGGAAAGAAAGAGAAAACCACCATCATTTGCCATGCTCCCAAATACAATTGGAGGAACGTCACAAATGGACGTTGTACGACTTCTTATGACCCGATCGGGGGCATCGATCAGATAAGGATTGATGTTCTTTGCAATGAGTTCATGGGATTCCGCTTGCGGAGTCTCGTAATCGAAGAGACGTTTGTTTTTGATGTCGTCTAAACCGAATCCGATTATGACGCAAAAGACTGCTGCTTTGCCTCTCGCTTCGTTGTTCCACTGAAATGTGCGATGAGCAAAATGTAACTTCACACCGCGATCCAAAAGATATTGCCAAAGAACGCCGACCTGTTCGCCTTGCGTGATGGAATTTGTCGAAACAAAGGCAATACGAACCTCTGCGGCTTGGCCGCTCGATGTGCGAAGCTCCGCTTCGCCGGCGTTCTCTTCACCTTTTTCGAGGCTATGCCTCCGCTCGGCGGCGGAGCCGCCAGAGGCGAGGGTCGAACCTGCCGGAAAAGCATAGCTTTTCCGCACATCGAGAGGCGAAGCCTCGCCGGAAAGAAACTTAACCGCTTTGATATACCAGGCACAGACATAATCGAGTATCTTGAAGTTCGGCACGTCTGAGCAACAATATTCCATGTCGGCATTTTGCTCATCGGAACGATACTGCTTACCGATAAATGGCGGATTTCCCAGAATATACGAAAGCTCATCCTTCGAAACCACAGTTTCCCAATCGATCTGCAACGCGTTGCCGTGGACGATGGTGGCGGATTTTTTTAGCGGCAGGCGGACGAAATACTGGCCAAATTCGTTGCTGATCAGCATATTCATCTGGTGGTCGATCAGCCACATTGCGACCTCGGCGATGCGGGCAGGGAACTCTTCGAATTCGATCCCGTACATCATATCGACATCGAGCCAGATAATGTCGCGAACGTCCAAAACGGCCTGTCCGGTCTTGTTTAATGCACGCAGTATCTCGATCTCAAGCAGCCGGAGTTCGCGGTACGTAATGACCAAAAAATTGCCGCATCCGCACGCCGGATCGAGGAATTTTAACTTACTGAGCCGTTGGTGAAACTCCTGCAGCTTGTTCCGGTTATCTTTTATGCTTTCAAACTCTTTCCAAAGATCGTCGAGAAACAGCGGCTTGATGAGTTTTAGAATGTTGGTCTCGCTGGTGTAATGAGCCCCGAGATTGCGGCGTTCCTGCGGGTTCATCACGCTCTGGAACATCGAGCCAAAGATCGCGGGCGATATGCGGCTCCAGTCGAGATAACAGCAATCGAGCAAATCCTGACGCATTTTGCTGTCAAAATGAGTAGTCGGCAGGATCTCTTCAAATAGCTTGCCATTCACATATGGAAAATCCGCAAGCTGTTCGTCAAGATTAGTAAAACGCTCATCTTTCGGCGTGTTGAGCTGTTGAAAAAGTTCCTGAAGCATGCGCGCGAGATCGCTGCCGTCCTCGCCCGTCCGCTGCTCGATGAGATCCTGAAACTGCTGCTTATTAAAGATCGTCGTGTCCTCGGCAAAAAGACAAAACAATAAACGGACAAGATAGACCTCAAGGACATGCCCGGTGTAACCGATCTCCTCGAGACGGTCGTGGAGCTTGCCCATCAACTCGGCAGCCTTGATATTCGCCGGGTCCTGTTCCTTATAGATATTTTTTTGGTAGCCAAGCAGATAAGCAAAATGCTGGACATTCTGGACGAGTTCGGAGAGCTTGAATTCGACCGTCGTATTTTCTACCAGGTCGTGAAGACGGAATATCTCAAAATCCGAGACGAGAATGAATTGCGGTAATTCGTGCTGTTTTAGGCCGTGGAGATAGTCTTTTGCCTGTACGAAAGCCTTATCAAGGCTCTTGCCGCGACTTTTCATCTCGATCAGGATCGTGCCTTTCCAGAGCAGGTCGATATAACCGTCATGCTCATCAAGCTTTTTAACGCGATGCTCAAACGACCCGACCTTTTTCCGGCTGATCCCGAAAACATTGAAAAACTCGACCAAAAACGGCTTGGCGTCGGCGTCTTCGTTCGACGTATCGGCCCATTCGCCCGAAAACTCGACCGCCCGGGATTTGATTTCATTCCAGCTTAACGCCATAGATCAGGAGATAAAGTAAGAAAATGCGTGATCGAATTAAAATATCACGATTTTGGGTGGAAATCATAAGGGCATATTCCACGCTCGCACTTTACGAACAAAATGCTATAATTTCTTCGTTATGACCCAGCCACAAGCGACAGCAGAAGTATTTTGGACGGCGTTTCAGGCAATGAAGCCCGCCGAGCGCGAAGCGTTTATCGGAAAACTGATGCGCGATAAGAATTTCGCCGAGAGTTTGCAGCACGTTCCGATGTCTTCGAACGCAGCAAAATTAGAGCTAATGCGCGATGCAATGTCCGATCCATTATTTGTGGCCGACCTCGAAGAGATCAGCGAGGACTTTCGCTATGCCGACCTTGACGGAGTAATCGGATGAGAGTCGAGCGATGGAGCGTTTGGCTAGCGAACCTCGATCCCGTTGTTGGCTCCGAACAGGGCAAGACTCGCCCGGTTCTGGTAGTCAGCCAAACTGCAATTAATCAAACCTTGCCAGTTGTGAATATCCTCCCGATAACTTCACGTAAACCAGGCCGTCGGGTGTACCCCAACGAAACCTTACTTTCAGCCAAAACCGCCAATTTGCCGAATGAATCAATTGTATTGGGCTTTCAGGTCCGTACCGTTGATAAGCGTAGGCTTCTTAAGAAGATCGGGGATGTTGACGATCTTGCAATTCAGGAACGGGTTATCGAAGCTCTTTGCTTTCAGTTTGAGATCCTTAGATAGAAAAAATGACCCGACGATCCGCCGAGCCATTTGTATATTCAATTTAAGAACCCAGTCGCTACCGCTCCCGGTTCTGACTGTCGCTGCCGAGTGCGGCTGCCTACTGATTTACGTTCCCGTTTCCCAGCTCGTCATATATTCGAGCATTTCCGGGGTTAGGACATCCATTCTTACGCCCATTGCGTGGAGTTTGAGAGAGGCGATCTCCTGATCGACTTCCTTAGGCAGGATGTGCACGCCGGCGGCGAGCTTGCCTTTGTTAACGACAAGATACTCGGCCGACAGTGCCTGGTTGGCGAACGACATATCCATGACCGAAGCCGGGTGGCCTTCGGCGGCGGCGAGGTTGATCAGACGGCCTTCGCCGAGGACGATGACACTCTTGCCACCGTTTTTACCGATATATTCTTCGACGAACGGGCGGCGTTTGACGGCTGCGGCGGACATTTCACGAAGGGCATCGAGGTTTAATTCGAGGTCAAAGTGTCCGCTGTTGCAGACGATCGCACCGCTCTTCATCACTTCAAAATGTTCTTTATCAATTACATGGCGGTTGCCCGTTACCGTAACGAAGAAATCGCCGATCTTGGCGGCTTCCTTCATCGGCATTACTCGGAAGCCGTCCATAACGGCCTCGATCGCCTTGATCGGATCGATCTCGGTAACGATGACGTTGGCTCCCATGCCTCGGGCACGCATCGCAACGCCTTTGCCGCACCAGCCGTAGCCGACGACGACGAGATTTTTGCCGGCGAGCAGAATGTTGGTCGCGCGAATGATGCCGTCGAGCGTCGATTGGCCCGTGCCGTAGCGGTTATCGAAGAAATGCTTGGTCTGAGCGTCGTTAACAGCGATGGAAGGGAAGTTGAGCACGCCGGCTTTCTGCATCGCCTTTAGGCGGACGATTCCGGTCGTCGTCTCTTCGGTCGTGCCGATCAGAGTTTCCCCTAATTCCTTTTTCTCCTTCAACATAGTCGCTACAACGTCGGAACCGTCATCAATGATCAGGTTCGGATTTGTTTCGAGAGCAGTGTGCACATGGCGGACGTATGTCTCAATCGATTCGCCCTTGTGAGCCATCACCGGGATGCCCCAATCGGCAACGAGGGAAGCCGCGACATCATCCTGCGTCGAAAGCGGGTTTGACGCGATCAGGAGCGATTCGGCTCCGCCGGCCTGCAATGTGCGGGCGAGATTTGCCGTCTCGGTCGTGATATGTGCACACGCAATAAGCCTGACGCCCACAAGCGGCTTTTCCTTTTCAAAACGCTCACGAATGAGCCGTAGAACCGGCATTTCGCGATCGGCCCACTCGATACGCTGTTTGCCCTCGGGGGCAAGATTGATGTCTTTTATGTCGTATTGCATTGAAATTCCTTCTTTAGCCATTTGTGCCGACTCCTTTTTCTGCCGCGATTCTCAGATCAGCGGCCTTGTCTGTTTTTTCCCACGAAAATTCGTCATTCCGGCGTCCAAAATGGCCGAAACGCGCCGTTTCTTTATATATCGGGCGACGCAGGTCGAGCGTCTCGATGATCGCCTTTGGCGTGAGCTTGAAGTTGTCTCGAACGATGTCTGAGATGCGGTCGTCGTCGATCGTTCCGGTGCCGTGGCTGTCGATCAAAACTGAAACCGGTTCCGCAACTCCGATAGCGTAAGCTAGCTGAACAGTACACTTATCGGCGAGGCCGGAAGCGACCACATTCTTTGCGATATAACGCGCCATGTACGCAGCCGAACGGTCGACCTTTGTCGGATCTTTACCCGAAAAAGCACCGCCGCCGTGCGGGGCATACCCGCCGTATGTATCAACGATGATTTTGCGCCCCGTAACGCCGGCATCCCCCATCGGCCCGCCGACAACGAAACGTCCCGTCGGATTGATGTGATATTTCGTGTTGTCGTCAAGCAATTCGGCTGGAATGGTCGGTACGATGACCTTTTCCATTACATCTTTGCGGATCTGTTCGATGTCAACGTCAGCCGTCTGTGTCGAAATTACTACTGCTTCGACACGAAACGGACGGCCGTCGCGGTATTCGATCGAAACCTGCGATTTTCCGTCGGGACGCAGATAGGGAATTGTGCCA
>JAYVDQ010000404.1:0-7543 GCA_043749325.1 Chloracidobacterium sp.
CCGCTTCAGGCCAAGATCGTCTCGGTTGCAGATACATTCGATGCGATGACCATAGACCGTCCTTATTCAAAGGGAATGGAGTTGCAGCCGGCGCTCGAACGGCTTCGTAGCTTCGTCGGCACCCGGTACCAATCGGATGTCGTCGAGGCGTTGGTCGCGGCGTGCGACGCTGGCGAGGTCGCTAATGGTATAGTTCGCCAACTGGCCGCACAACGAGCGGCCGAGGATGAATCGGAGACCACTAAATCAATCAAACTCGTGGCATAAATTGCGTATGGACGCCGAAATAAACCAGGAAATTTGGGAAGTCGAAGCAAATGGCGAGGTCCGCTCGACAAACTTCGCCGAAATGACCGCATGGATCGGCGAAGGCTCCCTTTTGCGGATCGACAGGATCCGAAAGGGAAACCTACGCTGGATCGAAGCCGGAAAAGTTCCGACTCTTCTCGAATTCTTTAACGCCAAGGACGCCTCGGAGCCATTGCCGCCGGGCATATCGACAACTAAAACCGAGGTGCTCGGTGTTGCCGCTCCGCCGCAGCAATTCATCAATCCGCCGGCTGTCCCTCAATCTTCAGAACCTGCACCGGACGTTTGCAGCATGCACCCCGATGCTCCCGCCAAGTATATTTGCGACACGTGCTCGAACCTTTTCTGTAAGACATGTCCAAATTCGTACGGCGGCTCGGTGAAGATATGTCCATTCTGCGGTGCAATGTGCCGATCTTTTGCCGAAATCGAGGCAAAAGCACAACAGACATATAGCATTCAAACTGCTACCGGCGAAGGCTTTGGCTTTAGCGACTTTGGCAAGGCGATAGTATATCCGTTCAAATTCAAGACGAGCCTTATTCTCGGTGCGTTGATGTTCATGTTGTTTTCGATCGGTCAGGGCGCGGTTGGATTTGGCGGGATATTCATGATGTTTTCGGCTCTTATATGCTTTTTGCTAGCAAATACGCTTACGTTTGGCATCTTGGCGAATACCGTGGAAAACTTTGCTCAAGGTAAGCTTGACGTCAATTTCATGCCGACATTTGACGATTTCTCGCTCTGGGATGACGTCGTACACCCATTTTTCCTTAGCATCGGTGTTTATATTTCATCATTTGGCCCGTTGGCCGCCGTTTTCCTGATTGCGGTGTTTTTCATAATGGGGTCAGTCAAAACAGAAATGAACGGCATCCAATCCGACGCTGCCCGTACCATAAATCCCGAATTGCCGTATGCCGCCAACGCCGTTCAGCAATCTGAAAAGGTAAAAGAACTGCTAAACAAGACAAATGACGAACAAAAACGACGTGTCGCGATGATGCAGGAGCGAGAAAAGTCGGTCAAAGACCACGTGGCCGCGATTGAGGACGACCGCGAGATCCAATCGGACGAAGCCAATAAGCCAACCGGGCTCGGGGATAGCAGCGATTTCCAAAATCCTTCGTCCATAAAGGTTCCGGGAGCGACGCCTAATTCCGCAATAACAAAAGATCCGGACGAAGAGTTTTTTAACCGGACAAACAAGATGATTCAGGATTCGCGAAAAGCACAGCTCGAATCCGCCGTCGGAAAAACACCGGAAACCGTCGCCAGGGAACGTGCCGACCTCTTTAAAAAACTTATCGGCTACGGTGCCGTCTTTCTTCTCCTAGCCGGTGTATGCCTCTTGTGGGGTTTCTTTTACTTTCCCGCGGCATGTGCCGTTGCCGGATATACCCGGTCCATTGGCGCGACGCTAAACCCGTTCGTAGGCCTCGATACCATCCGGCATTTGGGACTGGATTATTTGAAAATTCTGCTGATGAGCCTCACTCTGGTGGTCGCCTCCGGTTTTGTAAGTGGCGTGCTTGGTGCCGCTCTCCAGGCATTTGACATGCCCGGTGTCGGAAATGTACCGGCACGGGCCGTGGCGAGCCTGTTTGGCTTTTATACATCAGTTGTGTTCTCGTGCGTGATCGCCTTTGCCCTGTATAAAGCTGCGGACAGGCTGAAATTGGTCAGGTAAAGCACGTGATAATCTAACCGGGCAAAATATCGCACATTGTTCAGGGTGCGATATTTTTTTATACTCAGTAGTTCGTAGTTCGTAGTTCGTAGTTCGTAGTTCGTAGTTCGTGGTTCGTTGTTTGAACCATAACAATTGATCATGAACAACGAGCGACGAACAACGAACAACGAACAAGCATTTATGGCATTTTTTTGGCGAAGAAAGAAAGAAGATACCTTTTCAAGCTCGGTCCTGGGACTCGATAAATCGGTCGAGGAATTAAAGGCCCAGGAAGAAGCGGTCGAACGCGAGATCGGCGTCCGCTTTACCAAGGCCATTGAAAAAACGCGGCATTCGATCAATAACCGGCTCGATACGATCTTTGAGGGGCGAAAGCAGATCGACGAGGCGTTCCTGGACGAGCTGGAGGAAATGCTCATCTCCACCGACATCGGCGTAGCCACGACAATGCAGGTACTCGATGCGGTCCGCCGCGGTGTTTCGCGTCAGGAGATCAACGATCTTGGTGCCCTAAAATCCGCGATGAAGCGTGAGCTGCTCGATATCCTTCACCACTCGGAAGAAAAAGGCGTCGCCGACGAGCGGCTAATTCCCGAAAGTATAAAACCCTATGTATTGATGGTCGTCGGAGTCAACGGCGTCGGCAAAACCACGACAATCGGGAAGCTGGCACAGCGGATAAGGACCGAAGGAAACGACGTACTGATCTGTGCGGCCGACACTTTTCGCGCCGCCGCCAGCGACCAGCTTGAGATCTGGGCGGAGCGTGCAGGTGTCCAAATCATTCAGCAAAAACAGGGAACTGACCCCGCGGCAGTCCTTTTTGACGCTTTGCGGGCTGCAAAAGCAAGGAATTCGGATGTCCTTATTGTCGACACGGCAGGAAGGCTTCACAACAAAGCCAATCTGATGGCAGAGCTGGAAAAAATGAAGCGCATTTCATCCCGCGAAGTCGAGGGAGCACCGCATGAAACTTTGCTCGTCATCGACGCCGTCACCGGCCAGAACGGCCTCGAACAGGCACGCCAATTCATGAAAACCGCCGATGTCACCGGCGTAGTTCTGACAAAACTCGACGGCACAGCCAAAGGCGGCATCGCAGTCGCGATCGCCAAAGAACTCAATCTTCCGATTCGCTATGTAGGCATTGGCGAGCAGGTTGACGATCTGATGGTTTTTGATCCCGAAAATTACGTTAACGGATTGTTCAATTAAATGGCTGAGGAGCGTGACATATACTTCTCAAAGCGGGCCTTGGAGCTTGCGGCAAAAGGCATTGGCCTGGTCAGCCCCAACCCGCTCGTCGGCTGTGTGATCGTCTCCGCCGATAGCGAGGTCGTGGGCGAAGGGACTTACATTTACGACAATGTCACCCACGCCGAGGTCATTGCACTTGAACAAGCCGGTGAAAAGGTTCAAGACGGTACTGCGTACGTCTCACTGGAACCACACGATCATCAAGGCAAAACGCCGCCTTGCACGGAAGCTCTGATAAATGCTGGCATCAAACGTGTTGTTTGTCCTATCGAGGATCCGAATCCGCTGGTTTCTGGCAAAGGTTTCGAACGCCTAAAAACTGCAGGTATTGAAGTCGTGACCGGCATTCTTGCCGACGAAGCAGCAAAATTAAATGAAAAATTTATCTACTGGCATAATAAACAGCGGCCTTTCGTTCATCTGAAACTCGCGATGTCGCTCGACGGACGCATTTCTTTGAATAGCAGCGTTTCGACGGCTCTTTCGGGTGATGCGGCACGCGCACGCGTTCAGGAGCTTCGCCACGAACACGATGCGATCCTGGTCGGCGGCAACACGGCGAGCGTCGACGATCCGAGTTTGACCGACCGCAGCGGAAGGCCTCGACGGCGGCCCCTCGTGCGCGTTATCCTCGATAATCGCCTCAACATCCCGGTGTCCTCGACGCTTGTCGCCACTGCTGGTGAAACGCCGACGATTGTTTTCACAAACCGCCGCGATGATCAAAAGATCGAAGAACTAAAACAAAATGGAGTCGAGGTTATCGAGACGGAAAGGGGGGGGCGCGACCTTAATGGTGTTCTTGCCGAATTAAAACGGAGGGACCTGCAAAGCGTTCTCGTCGAAGGCGGCACCGAGGTTGCGGGCTCTTTTTGCGATGCGAGGCTCGTTGATAAAATAACGTTTATCGCCGCTCCGATAATCATCGGCGGCCGCGAAGCTCCAAACGCAATCGGCGGCGCAGGTGCATCCAATATGAGTGAAGCTCTTCGTTTGACTGATGTTGTAACCACGAAATTGGGTGACGATATAGAGATCACCGGTTATCCGACAGACACCCAATAATGTACGTTCGTGCCAAAAAATCGCTCGGGCAAAATTTTCTACGCGACAGCTCTTTTGTCGATAACATTGTCAATGCTCTTGATCTAAATGACGCCGACACGGTTTTCGAGATCGGGCCGGGGCAAGGAGCTTTGACCGCTAAATTGGTTGAGGAAGCCGGTCGCGTGATAGCCATCGAATTTGACCGCGACATGGTCGCGATCCTGAACGAACACTTTCGGTCTTACGACAATTTTAAGTTGATAAAGGCTGACGCGTTATCGGTTGATTTTGCGGAATTGTTTGGAGGTGCCGGGTCAGGTAAACAAGTCAAACTCGTTGCCAATCTTCCGTACAATATCTCGACGCCTATCCTACGGCGTTTGATAGATCAACGCCAATTATTCTCCGAAATCGTGCTGATGTTTCAACGCGAGGTTGTCGAACGTATTACAGCTCCGGCGGGCGGAAAGAATCGCGGTTTTCTGAGCGTACTCGTCGAAAATGCGTTTGAGACCGAGTATCTATTTGACGTCCCGCCTGGTGCTTTTCAACCCGTCCCAAAGGTCTGGAGCGGGGTGGTAAGGCTTAAGCCAAAACCGTTAACTCCAGATAATTATGTGCTTTTCCGTAAGGTCGTCAGCTCGTCTTTCGCCCAAAAGCGAAAGACGATGCTCAATAATCTGAAACACACCATCGAGAACGCAAACCATGTTCTTTCCGAATCGGGCATTGATGCAAATCGCAGAGCAGAAACCCTGACACTTGAGGAGTGGTGGAGCCTGACCCGGACGATCGGCACATCAAAGATCGCCGGAGTCGAAAAAGAGACAGACTAGCCTTTTATTCTAATCCGATAAAATCAATGTTGGTTAGATTGCCGGATACAGATAGCGTTTGCGCCGCAAACCTGTAGAGTCTTGAGGAAACTGTTATCGTGGAATTTCCCAATGTTGAAATATCGTCAATACTGTAAAGCCCGAATGAACTGGTCGTCGCACGGTGAATGCCGCCGAGAGCGTCGGTAAGTGTGACAGTTGTATTTCGCAAACCTCTTCCATCCGGCGTTAACACGCGTCCCGATACTGAAACGTTGCCCCCTGCGGTGCTTGCCTGGCCAAATACGGTAAATTGCGCGGCCTGGGAAACAGAAAATCCATTTACAGCCGACGGATCTTGCACATACCATCGTGCAAAGTAGGTATGGCCAGTGACAGCCGAACTGTCAGGTATAGCAACATTAACGGACGCCCAGCCGTTGGCCGCTCCGGTATTTTGTGTGTTTGTCGTCACCCGTGCAAGAGAACCGGAGACCGGTATAGTCGTGCCGACACCCGGATCGACGGCGTCGATCACCAGGGTTGCAGCGGCATTACCCAAAGCACTCGATACCGAGACGGTAAAGTTTGGATTACCCACGAGCGGTGGCGAGATTGCTTTTATCTGGGGCGTAGCGGCCCCGGAGCCGGCACGTCCGCTACCGGTGATCTGCGGCACTCGCGAGGATTC
Source organism: Chloracidobacterium sp. (assembly GCA_043749325.1). Taxonomy (GTDB): domain Bacteria; phylum Acidobacteriota; class Blastocatellia; order Pyrinomonadales; family Pyrinomonadaceae; genus OLB17. The sequence goes on from JAYVDQ010000404.1 coordinate 5,813, forward strand.
GATGTAAAGCGTCGGGCGATCGAACGGCGGCAACTCGGCTGCTACACGCGGGTCGGTAAAAGGGCGCTTCAGGAAGGCCACAAGGTCAGCCTGCTGCGGCGCGGTCAACCCCAATGGACGAACCGCCGCCGGCTTGTTTGGGGCGTTAAAATCACCTCCGCGGTTATAGAACGCGACGACCTGTTCGAGGGTTGTAAACTGTCCGTTGTGAAAATACGAACCGCGCAGCTCGACATTTCTCAGGCTGGGGGTGCGAAATTCCCCAATGTCCTGGTTGCTGCCTGAGACCTGAAAACGTCCTGTATCCTCATTTGGCGGCCTGACGCCGTCGTAGTGAAAGACGTTGTCGGTAGCTAGCGTCCCGCCATGACATAATGCACAGCCGTTCGCCGTAAATATTCCACGGCCGCGATTTTCGGCTGCTGTCAGCGTCGTGATACCGGCATTTGCCTGATCGATTGGCGTCTGATCGCTGTAGAGTGTTCGCTCATAGGTCGCGATCGCCAAGGCGATACGAGTCGGGGTCACGTCCGATGTGCCGAAAGCTTCGAGAAACAGATCGGGATAAGACCGGCCGTTTATCCACGTGGTCAGGGCTGTCGGCATCGAAGGCGCAAGGACAAGCGGCTTGGCGCCACCTATCCGATTTGCAACATCCGTCCAAGTACGCCCGCTGTGGCCCATCTCGGTCGTCGAGGTGGGCGGCCCCAGGACCTGGCTTTCGAGGGCAGCTCCATTATTGATAATCACAGCGTTAGTGATCGGGTCGCGAAACTGGCCCGTGGCCCGCCCATCCCAAAACAGGGTCGGCGAATACCCACCATCGATAAACGATACCGTTTTTCGCCCGGTTACCTGATCGTTGACTCCGTATGGTGCGGTAAAAACATACGTTCCATCGGCGTTGGTAAACGGGACGCCCAACGAGCCACGGACGTCGTCCGGAGTATTTGTGAGGCCGTCAAGACCGGGGTTAAAGGATGCGGCGGCGGCAGCCACCGAGCGTTTGTCCGTCCCCCCGTTTCCTGCAAAATGACACGAGCCGCATGAAACTGTCCGGGAAGATGACATCTGCTCGTCCCAAAAAAGCGTTTTGCCAAGATATGTCTTCGCCGCCGTAATGGGGTTGCCCGGCGGGACCGGAGGCGGATCGAGCGGGGCGACCGGTCCCTGCTGGGCCGCGTTTGTCCGAACTCCCTGATCGGCGGTGCTAAACGTGCTGGAGGAGGTTCCGTTTTCCGCTCTTACCCAATAAAAAAAAGTTTGATTGGGCGTCGCTCCGAAATCAAAGAAAGAACTCGCCGCAGTAACTCCCACATCCGCAGCCGATGCCGGATCGTTGGTCGTGTTGCGAAAAATTCTGTAGTTAGTCGCCCCTCGAATTGCGTCCCAGTAGATCCCAATCTTATTGTTGTAGAGATTGTCGGTCGCGGTGACTCCGGTTGGGGCCGAAAGCGTTGCGCCACCGGTCTGTCCCGTTACCCGATCGGACTTGAGAAGAGCAAAAGTTCCAAAGGTCAGGGCGAAAGCCAGGCACACCGATATTTTCAGTTTCTTCATAACAAACTCCAAAAACAAAATTAATTTATGTAAATAAATGCCCGAATCGATTTCTTATCTGGTTGCGGCAGCGAAACAATCTCGATTTCAAATTGCTCGTCGTAATGCCGATGGCATCCGCGACCTCGTTCAACGTATAATCGTCGGTGTAAACCATAGTCATTGCCAGGC
>JAYVDQ010000405.1:0-21405 GCA_043749325.1 Chloracidobacterium sp.
CTTTTTCCCTGGCAAAATTTAACCCCATGAAGCTCGAAAGCTTTTTGAGCGACGCCAGTGTAATATTGGAACTGATCGGAAAATCGAGAACGACGCCATGTTTTCTCCGGTCCTCCGGCAGATAGGCGATGCCGAAATCAATAGCCTCGGATGGATGCCCGATTTTGATCGGTTTGCCGCGAAGCAGTATCTCGCCTTCGTCCGGTGCTTCGAGGCCAAAGATCGTTTTCGCAAGCTCCGTCCGCCCGGCACCGATGAGCCCGGCCACGCCGACGATCTCGCCGGCCCGGACTGAAAGATTTATGTTCCGAATCCCAGCAGCTCGCGACCCGAAATTTCTCAATTCGAAGATAGGATCGCCAAGCTCGACCGCCCGTTTTGGAAAAACCGCCGAAAGATCGCGGCCCACCATGAGCCGTATCAATTGCTCGCTGCTGACATCGGCCATTTCTTTGGTCTCGATCGTCAGCCCGTCCCGCAAAACCGTGACGCGGTCAGCTATCGTAGGCAATTCTTCGAGGCGATGCGAGATATAGACCATGCCGACGCCTTGGACGCGAAGCTCTCGAATAACGCGAAAAAGATTCTGCGTGTCTTCCTCGGAAAGCGACGCCGTCGGCTCGTCGAATATCAAAATCTTCGCATTCGAGCCCAGCGCCCGGGCGATCTCAACGAGCTGTTGCTGCGGCATCGACAGCTCTGCGGCCGTCGCCTGGGTATCGATCCTGGCTCCAACACGATCCAATAATGCCCTCGCGATTCGCCGCCTTTCTTTCCAATCGACGACGCCCAGCGTCCCGGCACGCTCCTGCCCTAACGCGATATTCTCCGCAACGGTCAGCTCGGGAAATAACGCCGGCTGCTGATAAATGGCGGCAATACCACGCGATTTTGACAGAGCGGGTGAATTCTCCAAGACCGCTTCGCCGTTAAGCATGATCTCGCCGCCGTCTTGCAAAACCGCTCCGGTAATTATCTTGATAAGCGTCGATTTGCCCGCTCCGTTTTCACCGACAAGCGCGTGGACCTCACCGCTTTTCAGTTCGAACGTAGCGGAGCGCAGGGCGTGAACTCCGGCGTACGATTTTGAAATATTTACCGCGCTCAGCAGCGCATTTTCAGACATAGCTCTCAATCTGCAATAACAATAACGTGCAATTCGCCGGGGCCGTGGACACCGATCGCCAGCGTCAATTCAATATCCGACGTCCGTGAAGCCCCGGTAATAAACGTGACCGTGCGGCTCAGATCGCGGCTCGTCACCTCGAGTATCTCGCCCAACGTCTGGCGAATATTTTCGGCCCTGAGCACACACAGATGAACCGGCGGAACGAGCGAGGTCAGCCTGTGACTTTCCCTGTCCGATTCCAGCACGAGCGTTCCGGTCTCGGCGATCGCCCATTGCGCACTCGTTATTCCCAGATCGCAATCGAACAAATATTCGGCCGCGGCGTTTTCGACGATCTCCATTCCGGCACCTTGATCGACGACGCGTTTGACCAATTCCGAATCGGAGATCGCGATCCGCTTGGCCGCGGAATTTTCAATTACCGTGTTTATATGGTCGGCAGCTTCGCTTTCGTTGGCGACGAGCGTACAGAGTGCCCCGACCGATTCCAGATTTTCCCTGAAATTATTGACCAACTGCTGCCTGGAAAGGTCCGCCCGAACAGCGGGCAGGGCATCAAAATTTTCATCCGTTTGACTATGATGCTCATGCCAGGCCGCGTCAAACGGCTCGCTTTTGGCAAGACTACGGCGAATCGAAGCAAAAATAATCTCTCGGGCATCGTCCGACTTTACAATTTGTCCACTACTTTCCTTCATGCGATCTTCTACTGACTACTGACTACTGACTACTGACTACTTTCTGTCATTTGTCTTCAATCCATCGCGCCATTGTTCCCTGAACGATCTCGGAGGAAGCGCCGGAGCATCGCGCCACGCAGTCCACGCGCCAAGCGGTGGCAGGAGCTTTGCCATAAATCCACTCGCTTTGCCGATCTTGCCGTCACGAACGACGAGTTTCTGCATCAATCGGGCCGCCTTGATTCCGAGGCCATACGAGAGCGGGTCCGACCACGCAAAACCATAAAGCCGGAACGCGAGGCTTTCGCTAAATTTTCGTTTCCGCTGCGGATTGCTTTCCGCTCCGCCAGCCGTGCCGTCTGTAATTTCGGCCCTGAGATGCAGCAGCAGTTCTGGAATGTCGATCTTTACGGGACAAACCTCGCGACACGCCCCGCAGAGGCTCGACGCGTAAGGAAGCTGTTTCGCCTTAGAAATACCGATCAGCTGTGGCGTGATGACCGCACCGATGGGGCCCGGATAAACGGAACCGTAAGCATGCCCGCCCACCTGTTGATAAACCGGACAAGCGTTAAGGCACGCTCCGCATCGAATGCATGCCAGACTCTGCCGCGTAACCGGATGGGCGAGCATCCGCGAGCGGCCGTTGTCCATCAGGACAATGTGAATCTCGTCCGGCCCTTCGTCCGTCTCATGCCTCTTTACTCCGGTGATGATCGACTGGTACGCCGTAAGTCGTTGGCCTGTTCCCGAACGCGGAAGCAGCTTTAGAAAAACGTCGAGATCTGCAAACTTGGGAATTACCTTTTCGATCCCCATTACAGCAATGTGCGTCTTCGGCAACCCGGTCGTCAGGCGAATATTTCCTTCGTTTTCAAGGATCACGATCGTACCGGTTTCCGCCACGCCAAAATTTACACCGCTGATGCCAACTTCGGCTTCGGCAAAACGCCTTCGCAATATTTGACGGGCGGTCTGGGTCAGCACATCTACGTCGTCGGTTTTCTCGATACCGACCTTGTCAACGAAAAGGTCGGCGATCTGGGCCTTTGTTTTATGGATCGCCGGGACGACAATATGCGACGGCGTTTCACCCGCAAGCTGGATGATCCATTCCCCCAGATCGGTTTCGACAGGCTCGATGCCTTGGGCTTCGAGGGCGGCGTTCAGATGGATCTCCTCGGTCGCCATGCTTTTCGATTTGACGACGTGTTTCGCTCCACGCTCGTTGAGCAGGTCCAGCACTATCCCACAGGCCTCTTTGCCATCGCGGGCCCAATGAAATTCCACCCCTGTGTTTTCGGCATTCTCGACAAACTCGAGTAGATATTTGTCCAAATGCAGCAGCGTTTCTTCTTTTATGACGCGAGCTTTTTCACGCAAGCCTTCCCAGTCGTCAACCGACGCCATCGCAACTTTTCGCCTCTCGCTAAAATTGTCCGCAAGATTGCGCAATGCGCCGTGTAGCACCGGGTCGCTCAGGGCGTCGCGCGCATTTTGGTCAAATGTCTCTGCGGTTAACTGCTGCATACTAATTTTGCCCGCGAAATACGCGGGCAAATCATTCCTGCTTAGCCAAAATTTCCGCCAGGTGTATCGGCTTTACGTCGGAACCGAGCCGCGATAGGCGTCCTCCTATCTGCATCAAACAGCTTGCATCTCCCGAAACAACGGCGCACACGTCGGCTTTTTCTATGGACTCGATCTTATTATCCAAAATACCGGCGGAAATTTCCGGATATTTGACCGAAAAGGTTCCGCCAAAACCGCAGCAAACATCGGCGTTCGACATCTCGACAAACTCGACGCCCTTGACGTTTTTCAGCAGCTGTCGCGGTTCGTTGCGGATGTTGAGATCGCGCAAACCGTGACATGCATCATGCCATGTAATCCGTCCCGAACCGCTGGCACCGACATCGTCGATCTTCAGAACATTCACCAAAAAGCCGCCGAATTCATGCGTTTTCGCCGCTATTTTTTCGGCACGCTCCCGCCATTTTTCGTCCGTCGGAAACAGTTCGTGAAAATGCTTGGCCATTGCCACACACGAACACGAAGGGCTAACTATCGCCTCAGCGTCAGATTCTTCAAATATCTCGATAAATCGTTTTGCGAATTTCTGAGCTTCGTTTCGATATCCGGTATTGAATGCAGGTTGACCGCAGCAGGTCTGGCGTTCGTCAAAGACGACCTCGCAACCCACTCGCCGCAGGACCGCGACCATGCTCACGCCGACATTGGGGCAAAGCTGATCAACCAAACATGTAATAAAAACCGAGACTTTCACAATTTTTATTCTTATTCGTGCATTCGTGGCAAAAATTTTTAGCCACGAATGCACGAATAAGACGGAATCAACCAATAAACTTGTTCTCAACGGCTGCATATCTTTCCGCAGCTTCATCGATTTTGGATGAAGGCTGTGGCAGGAAACTCGTCAATTCAAAATTCGCCCTGACGTGTTCTCTCGCCGTTTCGATAGAGGAAAACCGTCCCGCCGTGATCGCCTGCACCAAAACATTTCCGACGACGGTCGCTTCCGTTAACCCGGCCCTTACCGACAATCCGCTGGCATTTGCCGTAATTTGATTCAAATACCGGTTACGGCCGCCGCCGCCGAGGATCTGTATACCTTCCAGCTTATGTCCCGTCAGCGACTCTATAGACCGCAGAACCGAAGCATAGCGCAAAGCAAGCGAATCGAAAATGACCTTTGCAACCGATGCCGGGTTGCCGTTAAACGCATTCCCTGTTTCTGCCATCTGCTGTTCGATAGCAAGGAGCATACTCGGCGGATTCAAAAATCGTTCGTCATCAGGGAAAATAAACGCCGAAAATTCCGGTTTCGCCGACACCTCGTTAATGATCGCATCATACCCGATATCGATACCCTGTGACTGCCATTCGCGACGGCAGGATTCAAAGATCCACAGGCCCATCACGTTTTTCAGAAAGCAGACCTTACCGTAGGCGCCGCCCGTGTTCGTAAAATTCTGACGTGCGGTTTCCCCGTCGATCAGCATGTCATCACGTTCGACACCGACTAGTGACCACGTACCCGAAGAAATGTAGGCGTGATCCTCGACAAGCGGCGCGGCGGCGATCGCACTTGCCGTGTCGTGAGTTGCAGGAGCGATGACGCGAACATCGGGCAGACCGAGTTCGGCGGCAATGTCGGGTCTGAGTAAGCCAAGATCGCTGCCTGTTGGGACGATCTCCGGTAAAATCTCGGCAGGCAAGCCGAGGTTTTCGAGGAGTTCAACGTCCCAATCATCAGACGTCGCGTTTACCATCTGCGTCGTTGTCGCATTTGTTCGTTCGGCTGCGGCCTTACCTGTTAGGGAGTAATTTATCAGATCAGGCAAGAGCAACAATTTAGCCGCTTTTTTCAAATTTGTATCTTCGGAATAGAGCTGAAACAGCGTGTTAAAATTCTGAAACTGTATTCCCGTCTTTTCAAAGATCGTAGAAGGCGAGACCTCAGCGAATACCCGCTCCATCGCATCGGCAGTGCGGCCATCGCGGTAGCAAACGGGATTCGCGATCAATTTTCCGCCGGTGTCTATCAAACCGTAATCGACCGCCCAACTGTCGATACCAATACTGCGAACCGGGCGGCCAAGTTCTGTAGCCCGGACACCTGCTTGCCGTAAGCCAGTCTTAATTTCGCTAAAAATGTGCGGAAAGTTCCACCGCAGGTGACCGCCTTCTTCCGCCGCCGGATACTGAAATCTATGAATTTCCTCTAAAAGCAGTTCTCCCGGATCCACTCCGGCCAGAAAAACCCTACCGCTGCCGGCACCAAGATCAACCGCGATATAAAGTGAACTCTCCATCGGTCGTCGAGGCCCCCAGGGTCAGGAAGGCCAGGGAGGGCCAACACGGCGCAAAAACTCAAAGAATAATTTTTATCTAAACGATGCCGGCGGAAATGCCCATTTGGGCAGGACGCTCTTTGGCTTTTTGCGTCCTGTAACCGCTCGAACGATATACGTGGACCGGGTCGATCGCCCCGCCATCACGCATCCGAGCGGCCGCCAGGATCGGTGCGACATCGGTCGTAAATGCTTCTTTGAGCGTTGCCAATGCCGTGATAGCGTCATCAGTACCTTGCGCCTCTGCAAGTTTTTCCCGGTCGACCAGCAGAGCCTGTATGTAGGCTCGCGAAACCTCAATCGAACTCGTCATCAGAGATTCGATTGGATCGGTTATGTTATGCGACTGGTCGAGCATGTAGGAGGGGTCAAAATTTGGCACGCCGCTGAGTTCGGCATCGACCAGCTCGTTAAAGATCAAAAACAGCTGAAATGGCTTGACCGAACCCGCATCCAGGTCGTCGTCACCGTATTTGCTGTCATTAAAATGAAAACCGCCCAGTTTTTGAAATTGGATCAGGCGGGAAACGATCTGCTCGATATTTACATTAGGCGCGTGATGGCCGAGATCGACTAGACAGGCCGCTTTATCGCCCAATTCTTTCGCACAGTAATAATTTGTACCCCAGTCGCTAATAACAGACGAATAAAACGCCGGTTCGAATAACTTATGCTCGATAAAAAGACGCCAATCGTCGGGGATCGCCGCGTAGATCTCGCGCATGGATTCCAGATACCGATCGAGAGCCTTGCGAAAATTTGACTGTCCGGCAAAATTGCTGCCATCGCCGACCCAGACCGTCAGAGCTTTAGACCCAATTTTTTGACCGATCTCGATGCACTCGATATTATGCTCTACCGCCTGTTGGCGGACAGCCATGTCAGCGTGCGAAAGACTGCCGTATTTGTACGATTCCTTTTGTCCGGGCTGGTCCTGAAACGTATTCGAATTGATCGCATCGAATGTCAGGCCACATTTTCCGGCGGTAGCTACCAGATGTGCGGCGTCATCCGGCTTGTCCCACGGAATATGCAGCGACACAGCTGACGTTGAGCGAACGAGCTGGTTGATTGTCGAGCAATCCTCCAGCTTTTCGTGGATGCCGCGAGGCTCGCCCGGCCCGGGAAATCTCGCGAACCGCGTTCCACCCGTACCAACCCCCCAGGACGGAACGGCGATCTGCAGGCCCCGCGCCTTTTCCACAAGAGTTTCGATATCGATATTCCGGCGCTGCAGCTTTCGTCCGAGATAATCAAAATCCTCGGCCAGCCAGTCGCTTTTCGCCTTATTTTGTTCGGCGATAAAATCTTGTTCAATTTCAAAATTTACCGGCATATCGATATCTCCGCGCGCCGCAATTATCTCATAAATCCATCCTGCAAGCCGCCGTCGACGGGTATGATGTGCCCGGTCGTTTTGTCGAGTCGCTTGGAGAGGAGCAGAAAGATCGCCTCGGCCTGGTCGGACGGTTCGATCGGCGTTTGCGTCAGCGAACGTTTTGCGTAAAAGCGCGATAATTTTTCCGTCAAGGCGTCCGACTCCTCGGCATCGTCAAAGGCAATATCGTACTTGGTCAATGACGCGATTACCCGGTCGCGCGGAAACATCGTGCTGCCCTTGACCACGGTCGCGGGGGCAACAGCATTGACCCTCAGGAGCGGAGCCATCTCGATCGCGAGTTCGCGGACGAGGTGATTTGCCGCTGCTTTGCTCGTATCGTAAGCAAGGCTGCCTTTTTTGGCAACGACGGCGTTAGCGCTCGTGGTCAGGATAATATTGCCCTTAAGTCCCTGTTTTTTGAATACCTTATTGGCTTCATCGGCGACGATGTAGGCTCCTTTGACGTTGATGCCAAAAGTGAAATCCCACATTTTGTCCTCGATATTGCCGGCTTTGTCGGGCGGAACAAAAACGCCGGCGGTAACAATGACCGCGTCGATTCCACCATAGGCAAGCATAATCTTCTCAAACAATTCGGCCACGGATGCCCGGTCTGTCATGTCGCAGCCGAGGCCGATAGCAACGCCGCAATTCGAGATCCCGCTGCCGGACACGCCGATTCCCGGGCCGTACTGGGCGATTATTTCAGCGGCTGTAGCTTTCGCCGCTGTCTCATGGAGATCGACGCATACGACATGCGCTCCTTCCTTTACGACGCGGTGGGCTGTTTCTTTGCCAATACCAGCACCGGCCCCGATGATTACGTGGATCTGGCGGTCGAGTTCTTTTTCCGGCGGCATACGCTGGAGCTTGGCCTCCTCAAGCGGCCAATACTCGATGTCAAACGCCTCTTGCTGGTCCATCGCCTCGTATTCGTCGATGGCCTCGGCACCGCGCATAACTTCGATCGCGCAGTTGTAAAACTCGGCGGTGACGCGTGATTCGCTCTTGTTTTTGCCCCAGGCGATCATTCCGAGTCCGGGGATCAGAACGACCGTCGGATTCGGGTCGCGCATCGCCGGCGAATCCGGCCGCTGGCAGCGTGCGTAATAATCGGCGTAATCCTTGCGATACTGGACGAGGCCGTCCGAGATCGCCGTTTTGAGCTGTTCGAGATTGCCGGTTTCGGGATTCCAGTTGATAAAAAGCGGCTTGATCTTAGTCCGCAAGAAATGGTCGGGACACGACGTGCCAAGCTCCGCAAGCCGGGGGCCATCTACACTGCCGACAAACCGCAACATCTTCCAATCGTCCTGAACCGTGCCGACAAACCGGCGGTTTACGGATATTTGTCCGCGAATAAACGGAATGATCTCCGTCTGTAATTTCTGGCGTGTTGAGTCGCCGAGGGCCTTATATTTCGGGCCGCCGAATGTAGCATCACCCTTATCGTGGGCCTCGATATATTGAGCTGCTCGGTCGATGATCTCAAGCGCGGTCTCGTAACAAGTCTTATCACTGTTGTCCCAAGAGCTCATCCCGTGATGGCCGAGCAAAATCCCTTTCGCTTGAGGGTTTTCTTTAATAAGTTGCTCGATCTTGAGGCCGATATCAAACCCCGGACGCTGCCACGGCACATATATAATGTCTTCGCCGTAGATCTCTTTCGTCAGCCGTTCCTGGTTGACCGAGGCCGCAATGGCGATCACTGAATTTGGGTGCAAATGATCGACGTGCTTGAACGGAACCAGTGTGTGAAGCGGGGTATCGATCGAGCAGGCACGTGGATTAAGATTGTAAACGCAGTGCGAATACATCGGGTACATCGCGTCTTCGATCGGCGTTTTCGCCCCATTATCGGGAGCATTCTCATAGATCGGCTTCATCGAGCGGACCTTGTCGAGATAGAGCGAGGCAAAGCCATCGCGTTTGGCCGTACGCAGATCGCCGCCGGAACCTTTTAGCCAAAGAACCTCAACGGTCTCGCCGGTCAGAGGGTCAATCTCAGGCAGTTTTGACGATGTGTTGCCGCCGCCGGTGTTGGTGAGGGTCAGGTCTTTGCCGAGCTTGTTAGAACGATAAACGAGACGATCCACTCCTTTGAGGGCATCAACTTCCTCATCTTTCCAAAGGTATTTTACGAATTTGTATTTTGATTCCGATGTTGCTTGATTACTCATTATCTTATGGATATATAATTGAAACAGAAAACCGCTTAACCATTGCAAAAACAGAAGAATATCAATTTATCAGGCAATTCGCAACCATATGTAAAAAATGGTCACACCGTCTAATTTTTGCCCCATTACTCACTGACGCTTGGGACTTCGTGGACACCACGGCCAATCTCACATTCGTAAATATCGGGGATAATGCCGGTCACGCGATAATAATTTTCTGACATTTTTTCGACAAATTGCCGATGATCGCCGCCTTCCATAAGATTAATAGTACAGCCGCCAAAACCGCCACCCATCATCCTGGCACCCAACACACCGTTTTGCTGCCGGGCGAGTTCCGCCATAAGGTCGAGTTCGCCACTGCTTACCTCAAAATCGCTCCGCAGGCTCTCATGCGATTTATTCATCAATTTTCCAAATGCCGGCAGATCGCCGGAACGAAGGGCTGTAACGGCCGACAGCACACGACTGTTTTCCGTAATGACGTGCCGTGCTCGCTTTCGAGGGACCTCGGGCATTCCAGCCGACCCTGCTAAGAATTCATCGAGCGTAACATCCCGCAATGATTTTCGACCGAAAAAACTTGCCGCTTCCTCACATTCCGCGCGTCGTTTGTTGTATTCGCTCTCGGCAAGGTCGTGTTTTGCTTTCGTATTACAAATAATAAAGCGCGCATGCGAAACCGGTATCGGCGACCATTCGAGCGAGTGGCAATCGAGAAGAAGGGCATGGCCCGCTTCACCGTGAACCGACACAAATTGATCCATGATCCCGCTGCGGACACCCGCAAATTCATGTTCGGCCGTCTGTCCGACTTTCGCAATCGTCATGCCGTCCACGCTATGGCCCGCCAATGTCGAAAGTGTAAAGGCCGTAGAGATCTCAAGGGCGGCTGACGAACTCAAACCGGCTCCGACTGGAACATCGCTGTCGATCATGAGGTCGGCTCCGCGTAAACGGTAACCTTCGCGATAGAGAATCAAAGCAACGCCCTGAACATATTTGGCCCAGGTTTTCTCGCTTTCGCGCGGAGCCTCATCGAGATTGAATTCAAATTCGTGTTCGAAATTGAGCGATGCTACGTGGATAACCCGGTCATTTCGCGCGGCACCGGCAACGTAGGTGGCAAAATCGATGGCGGCGGGCAGTACAAATCCCTCGTTGTAATCAGTATGCTCACCGATCAGGTTAATGCGGCCGGGCGCGCGAAAAATACGCGGTGCTGTTCCGTATTTTGAGACAAATGCAGATCTGAGGTTATCGAGGTCGATCACGGGAATTAACTGTCCAGGTAATGTATTTCGCTTGAGTCCCGCAGGCGGGCCGCCGCCGATTCCGGGGTAATATCGCGCTGCGGGCTGCCCAGTATTTCAAACCCGACCAGAAATTTCCTGACCGTCGCCGAACGCAGCAGCGGCGGATAAAAATGGGCGTGAAAATGCACGCTATCGTGTTTGCCTCCGTCCGTCGGTTTTTGATGAAACCCCATGGAATAGGGAAATGGAGTCAGAAACAGGTTGTCGTACCGGGTGGTAATTCTCTTTAGTATCTCCGCAAACGCCGTCCGCGCTTGCTGGCCATATTCGTCTATCGACCCGTGATGTTCTCGTCCAACGATCATTACCTCAAACGGGTAAACCGCCCAAAACGGGACCAACGCCGCAAAATATTCATTTTCGCAAACGATGCGCTCGCCGCTCTGCCTTTCAAGAGCGAGATAGTCGCACAATAGACACGTACCGTGCTTCGCCTGATAATCGATCTGCGAACGTAGCTCTTTCGTCGTCTCATTTGGAATGCTTTCGCTCGCCCATATCTGGCAATGCGGATGTGGATTGCTGGCCCCCATCATCTCGCCCCGGTTTTCGAAGATCTGGACGTGATCGATAAAGGGCTTACTGCCAAGCTCGATGTATTGATTCGCCCATTCGTCGACGACTCTCTTAATATCGCTCGTTTCCATCCGCGACAGCGTCAGGCTGTGGTTTGGTGAAAAGCAGACGACACGGCACAGCCCGCGTTCGCTCTCCGCAACGATCAGATCGCCAATATTCTGTTTTCCCTCCGGAACATCTGGCTGCAATGCCGCAAAATCGTTGTCAAAAACGTAAACCCCCATATACGCCGGATTGACCTTGTCCCCTGCCCGTTTATTCGTCGGGCAGAGGTAACATTCAGGATCATATTCGGCGAGAACATTGAAACTTGGCGATTCGGTTTGGCCCTGCCACGGCCGCTTTGTACGATGCGGCGAGACAATGATCCATTCGCCCGTAAGCGGGTTAAATCTGCGGTGCGAATGCTCGTTTAGATCAAACATTATCTTTTACCGGCAGTCGGATCGGGCCAATCGTCTGTTCTAAAGGGCGATGCGGGCAGGCCCGAATCGTTTGTAAGATTTGGGTGTTTTGGGTTGCTGTTGAAGGCGTAACGCACCGCCTTCGGATGGGGAATGTTTGGCGACCATACCTCAACCTTATCCTTGCCCACTATTTTTGCATCCGCCCACACCCATTTCTTGTCAGCTCCGGCGATCGCAAATTCGTCGAGTTTATTGCCGTCTTTTATCTTCAAGCCGGTTCCGACATCATCGAATGTCAGGATGATCTTGTCGCCCTTTATCTCAGTTTTTGCCAGAACGGCTGAATATGTCATCTTGCGGCCATACGCTTCTTTTAGCGCCCACCAAGCCATGCGTTTGCCAACATCAAGCTTGTTTTTGGGGTGAATGTCGTTAGCCTCGCCTATGTCGATCGTGACGATCAACCCTGCATTTTTATCGCTGAGTGCAGTGCGGCGTTCCGCTTCGCGGATAAAGCTCCACGGTGCTTCTTCGGGTTCGGCCTTGACGGCACGGTAATTTGGCAATTGAATTATTCCAAACGGAAAATTGCCCTGGCCCCAACGCTCACGCCACGAGCGAATCATCACCGGCAGCAAAATATTGTATTGTTCCGCCCGGGCTTCGTTCGATTCGCCCTGATACCAAAGTGCCCCTCTTATCGCAAAAGGCATCAGCGGGGCGATCATACCGTCGTATATCGACGATGCGATACGATAATCGCGAAGAGCATCGGGCACGGCCGGCGACGGCGACGGTCTGGCACCCGAGGCCCGCGCCTTATCGGAATCTTCGCGCCATTTCCTGATGGCCTCGTCATAATCGGCCCTGACCTTGCCGCGTTCGGCGTCCCAGATCTTGGTGCGTTCGACGGTGGCCTTTAGATCGGGGTTGGCGCTTAGGTATTCGACCGGCGTCCAGGCCTCGGCCTGCGATCCGCCGTAGGATGAATTGATCAATCCAATCGGGACCTTAAGCTCACGCTCCATCTCAACGCCGAAATAGTATCCGGCGGCGGAAAATTCGGCGACGGACGCGGGTGTGCAAGATGCCCATTCTCCGAGTTTCCCCTGCTTTTTCTTAAACGCGACCTCGCGGCTGGCGTTAAAAAGACGAATATTCGGATGCGTCGCGGCAGCCTGCACGGTATCGCCACTTGCCGTCTCGCGAAGCAGCCGCTGCATGTTGGACTGTCCGGCGACAAGCCAGACCTCGCCAATGAGAATGTCCTTTAATTCGACCGTGTTCTTGCCCGTGATCGTCATCGTCTGCGGTTCAAAAGTGGCGATCATCGGATCGAGGTCCACTCGCCATTTCCCGCTCGCGTCCGCCACAGCGGTTTTACTCTTCTTGCCAAAGGTTACCGTCACCTTCTCTCCGGAGTCAGCCGTTCCCCAGATCGGGACCTTCTGCTTTTGCTGCATAACCATCGAGCTGCCAATGATATCCGGCAAACGCACATCGGCTCTAACCGCCGCGGAAAGCACAAACAGCGACATCGTCACCAACAGAAATTTTAGATTACCTTTCATAAAACCGCCCACTCTTTTAACCATTCGGAAAAGTATAATGTAAGCTATAATCTGATTACCGTTAACCGTTTAACTATAACAAATGCTGAGGAAATGTTTACAAACCACACTCCTGCTGACCGTCGTATTTTCAACGGCGGTAATTCTACAGCTCGACACTCTTTCGATCTCTGCACAAAACACGACCCAGCTTAAGTCTTTTCCCGTAGTTATCAATATAGATGCGGCGCAAACAAAGGGCGAATTGAAACCGATCTGGCGCTTTTTCGGTGCGGACGAGCCGAACTATGCCTACATGAAGGACGGCAAAAAGCTCATTAAAGAACTTGGTGAGCTTCGTCCGAAAAATGTCTATTTTCGCACCCACAATTTATTAACAACCGGCGACGGAACACCCGCGCTAAAATGGGGCAGCACGAATATTTACACCGAGGACGCAAGCGGCAATCCGGTTTACGATTGGTCAATTGTCGACCGCATTTTCGACACATATTTGCAGCGCGGCGTAAAACCGTACGTCCAACTCGGCTTTATGCCAAAGGCCCTGTCGACAAAACCCGACCCTTACCAGCATCACTGGACGCCGACCGCGAAATATGACGAGATCTACACCGGTTGGGCATATCCGCCAAAGGATTACGCCAAATGGGCCGAGCTGATCTTTCAGTGGACCAAGCACTGCGTCGAGCGATACGGGCGTTCCGAGGTCGAAAGCTGGTATTGGGAAACCTGGAACGAGTCGAATATCGGCTACTGGCGCGGCACGCCGGAGGAATTTCGCAAGCTGCATGATTACGCAATCGACGCCGTGCGACGGGCATTGCCTACAGCAAAGGTCGGCGGCCCTGACGCCGCCGGCAGCGGCGGACAATTTATGCGTGACTTTCTCGAACACGACCTGCGCGGGACGAATTACGCGACTGGTAAGACCGGAACACCCATCGATTTTATCTCGTTTCACGCCAAGGGAAGTCCAAAATTTGTCGACGGCCACGTCCAAACCGGTATTGCCAACCAGCTCCAGGCAATGGACAAGGGCTTTGACATCATCGCCTCGTATCCCGAGCTAAAAAATAAGCCGATCATCATCGGCGAATCCGACCCCGACGGCTGCGCCGCTTGTCAGGGAGCACAGATCGGCTACCGCAATTCGACGATGTATTCGAGCTACACAGCCGCGAGCTTTGTCAGGGCCTATCAGCTCGCAGATAAACACGGCGTGAATTTGGAAGGCGCGTTGACGTGGGCGTTCGAGTTTGAGGACCAATCGTATTTCGCCGGATTTCGCGTGTTGGCAACAAACGGCATCGATCTGCCGGTGCTGAATGTGTTTCGGATGTTCAGCAAGATGAGGGGCCAACGCATTGCGGTCAAAAGCGACGGCGAAATTCCGCTCGAAACAATATTAAAGGACGGCGTGCGCCAGTCGCCGGATGTTTCGGCCTTTGCCAGTCTTGATGGGCATAAGATGTATCTGCTCGTCTGGCACTATCACGACGACGATGTCGCGGGACCCGACGCCGACGTGCGGCTCAAGCTGGCCAATTTGCCTGTTAAATCCGGCGAAGTAAATATGCGCGAGTACCGGATCGACGCCGGCCACAGCAATGCTTTTGCCGAGTGGCAAAAGATGGGTTCGCCGCAAAAACCTACGTCCCAACAATACACGCAGCTTGAAAAGGCAGGACAGTTGAGCGAAATAAAGACGACTGAAAAGATTAGCGTAAAAGATAGAGTTTCGGGCCTGAGTTTGACGCTGCCGCGACAGGCTGTTTCTTTGGTTGTTCTTGAGTGGTAAATTGTACGGTCACTAAACAAGAGTTCGCACTTCGTCCCAAACCGCCGCGTCAACCGGAATACCTTTCTCCATATTATCCGCTCGCGTTTTGAGCGTTTTCTCGCCGGGATATCGGACGTGTACGCCGCTGGCCGACGGTAACTGCATATTTTCAATGATATGATCGGCGAGACGGCTGGCATATTCTTCCCTGTCGAGGGCGGGTAAATTGATCGCCATAAATATCTGCGATATGCCCGTTTCAAGTTCGGGGTCAGCCTGTATTTGATGTGTTGCCAGGCCACCCGACAGCATCGCGGCGATCATATCCAAAACGAGCGACAGTCCCGAACCTTTCCAATATCCGACCGGCAAAACCCGTCCCGTTTCCTCAATCGCGGCCGGGTTACGCGTCAAATTTCCATCCCCGTCGAAACCGCCGTCGACCGGAAGCAGCTCGCCGCGTTTTCTGTATGCCTCAAGCGAACCGAACGAGAATTGCGAAGCCGCCATATCCAAAACGACGTGACCACCCACACGCGGGACTGCTATCACCAATGGATTATTACCGAGCCGGGCCTCGCTTGCTCCCCAGGGAGGCAGATTTGGCAATGTGTTTGTCCAGCAAATACCGATCACGCCCGCATTGGCGGCTTGCCAGCCATAACTGCCGCCGCGCATCCAATGGTTTGTATTTGCCAGAGCGACACACCCGATGCCATTTTCGCGTGCGAGCGAGATCCCCCGCTCCATGCAAGCGTGGGCATTCAGATTTCCCGGACCTCGATTTCCATCCCAGCGCTCAAGCGATCCAAAAGCCGTTACAAGTTTCGGCTCGGCATGGATATCAACGGAGCCGTTTTCGATCATCCTGAGAAATCGCGGAAAGCGGTTCAAGCCGTGAGAATAGACGCCGTCACACGTTGCTTCGGTAAAAAGTCTGGCGCACAGGGACGCCCGCGTTTCCTCAAAACCGATCCTCAACAAAACGCGTTTTAATGTCTCAAAAAGCTCCTGGTAAGCTACACGCATTTCCGGCCTCAAAATTGAAAACGTATTCGTTTAAGTTTATCATTCAACCACCCGATAGACGTAGAAAGACACGCGATCTTAATACTGTATGCAGAAGGCTAAGTTCATTTTTTCCCTTTTTTACGGCCTTGCAGCAGTCTGCTCAAATCTGAATGCTCAGACACCGGCTTCAATCTCATCAGGTCCCGGCCAACGTCTCGAAAACATCAGAATGCGGGACATCTGTATTTTGGTGGACGAGAAAACAAAGACCTATTACGCCATCTCATCGGGCCGGGCGCAGGCCAAACAAGGCTTTAGAAGCGCTACGGTTCGAGCCTACACAAGCAAAGATCTCGTCAATTGGGAAGGCCCACATACGATCTTTCAAACGCCCTCCGACCTGTGGGGCAATGTTAATATTACCAGCATCTGGGCACCCGAGATGCACTTTTACAGAGATAAATATTACCTTTTCCTGACATTCGACACGGATGCGAAACTCGGTGAACAATGGCGCGACTGGCTGCCTCGCGTCAAGCGCGGGTCGCAGGTGTTGGTCGGTGACTCGCCGCTTGGACCGTTTGCCGCGTTCCAAAACCATTCGACGCTGCCGGTCGATATGATGACGCTTGATGGAACGCTCTGGGTCGAGGACGGCGTCCCATATATGGTTTTTGCCCATGAATGGGTGCAGATAACCGACGGCACCGTCGAGTATGTAAGACTCAAAGACGACCTTTCCGACACGGTTGGCGAACCCAAGCGGCTCTTTCGCGGCAGCGACGCACCGTGGGCGAGAAAGTCACCAGAATGGGGCTGTTGGGTCACCGACGGGCCGTACCTGTACAAATCAAAGAGCGGCAAGCTGTTTATGGTCTGGTCGAGTTTTAGCAATACCGGCTACACGACGGGAGTTGCAGTTTCCGCCTCAGGCAAGCTCGCCGGTCCCTGGAAACAGCAAGCTGAGCCGGTCTTTTCCGCAGACGGCGGACACGCGATGATCTTCAAACGCCTTGACGGCCAACTGATGATGGTGCTCCATTCCCCAAACAAACAGGTCGAGCGAGCAAAGCTTTTCGAAATGGAAGACACCGGCGAAACCCTTCGCATTAAAGCCCCTTTCGAAGCTCCAAAACCTGAAAGACGTTGATCGTTACATTAAACACAATCAACGTCTTTTCTACGTTTACCATCTTTCACTGGGCTACAGCGACATTTGGGAGACTTCGCTGCACCAATCGGATTGGCCGGTTGAGCCGCCGAGGGCGCGGACCTGGATGGTGTAGTCGGTGCCGCGGGTGAGGCCGTCGAAAGTGATATGCTGCGAATTGCTTGTAAAAACGCTCGTGATCCGATTGCCATTGATCTCTTTGATCCGGCCTTCGACGGCGCTTATAAGATGAGCCGCAAAGCTTATAAGAAAAATGCCTCGTATTATAAGAAAACCCGCAAATCAGCGCTTTTATTCACGATTAACTATTTACTAATAAAGGCCTGTATTTATCGGATTCTGAAGCGCTTCCGGTATCTACCTCGCCAATTCGATTTGAATCGCCTTGAAATTCAGGAGCGCTGCTTCGATGTTTTCTATTATTTCTTCAGCCAGAACGTCCGGATTTGGCAGATTGTCGAGGTCGGCAAGGGATTTGTCCTTTACCCACGTGATATCAAGACTTGTTTTGTCGCGGTCGACAATTGCGTCGTACGTGAACCTTCGCCATTGGCCGTCGGGGTTGGTTTCGGCGTTATAGGTTTCCTCTCGTTTGTGACGATTCGTCGGGTTATAACATTCGACGAAATCTGTTAGGCTTTCCGGCTTTAACGGATTTTTCTTTAGTGTGTGATGGACGTTCGTCCGGTAGTCGTAAATCCAAACCTCTTTAGTCCAAGGCTTCGCTGCCGCCGGTTTTGCGTCGAAAAAGATCACATTTGCCTTTACACCTTGGGAGTAAAATATTCCGGTCGGAAGCCGCAAAATCGTATGCAGATCGACGGTTTCGAGCAGACGTTTTCTTACCGTTTCACCGGCTCCGCCTTCGAACAGAACATTGTCCGGCACGACGACAGCCGCTTGTCCGGTCGTTTTGAGCATCGTCCTGATATGTTGGACAAAATTTAACTGTTTATTGCTCGACGTTGCCCAAAAATCCTGCCGGTTATAGGTTAGGTCTTCCTTTTCCTGTTCGCCCTCTTCGTTTGTAAATGTCTGGCTGCTCTTTTTGCCAAACGGCGGATTTGCCAGAACGTAATCGAAGCGTATTCCGTCATCTGCAATGAGAGCATCGGTCGGCGAGATGAAATTGTCGCTGTCGATATCGCCGATGTTATGCAGAAAGAGGTTCATCAAAGCAAGTCGACGCGTAGCGGCGACGATCTCATGGCCGAAGAAGGTTTTGAACCGTAGAAAGTCCTTTTGCGGTTTATCGAGGTTATAGTTCTTTTTATCCGCAATGAAGTCATACGTCTTCAGAAAAAATCCGCCGGTTCCGCACGCCGGGTCCGCGATCGTTTTCATCGGCTCAGGCCGAATGCATTCGACCATCGTGGCGATCAAAGCGCGCGGCGTGAAATATTGGCCCGCGCCGCTCTTGGTGTCCTCGGCATTTTTTTCCAGCAGGCCTTCATAGATCGCACCCTTTATGTCTGCGCCGAGCACCGTCCATGTTTCCTTGCCGATCATGTCGATCAGCTTAAAGAGCTTTGCGGGGTCCTGTATCTTGTTCTGGCTCTTAATAAATATCTGCCCGAGAATGCCTCTTTCGTTTCCCAGATTTCGAAGCACATTTACATAGTGTATTTCGAGCGGCGCACCGCGAAGACCGGCGAGGCTTTCCCATCCGTATTCCGCCGGAACACCGATCGGGCGATTATGCGGCGGCTTGCTGTATTCGTCCGCCATTTTCAGGAACAGCAGATATGTAAGCTGTTCGAGATAGTCGCCATATGACACACCATCATCACGAAGCGTGTTGCAAAACGACCATACCTTTGAAACCAGAGAATTTGTTTGTGTCTCCATCAGTTTATGAGCTTTTTTCCAGTACGTATTTCCTGACCCAGGTTGGAATGTTCGAATTAATTATCTCGATATCTTTCCCATCGGTTATTTCAGCGATAAGCGTTGCCTTTGCTCCGGAGTTGTCATAAATATAGGCACGGTTTGTCACACGAATAGCGGCGGTTAAATTATCCAGGGTGCGATAGTAGCGATCTATTACTTTTTTTGGCGGAACGTCATGGCCGCCCTTTTTCACACGGATCTGCACACGCGAGAGATTGATCTCCGGTCCCTCGGTTGCAACAAAATACAGGTAATTCCGAAACCCCTCAGCTTGAGCATTTTTGAATACGTCTATTTTCTTGGGGTGTGACATTACGGTTTCTAACGAGAACGACGTGTGCGAAGCAATTAGGTTTTCGTGGAGAAAATCCGCAATCGCAGAAACCAGATAAGAGTTGAGTTTGACCTGTTGGAATGAAAGTGAATTCTTATCAAAGCGAACCTTAGAAACCTCAGACACTAGATCATTGTCGATCAACTGGTTGGATCTGCGCAAGAAATCAAGTATGTGATCTTTGTCGCTCTTAACCTTGAAATGGCCAAAATCAAGATAGCCGGTTGACTCTATATCTCGTTCGATATCGTCCGGATTTATATATACGCCTATCCAATTGGGGTTAATTGCGGAGACCTTTTCTTTGATCGTGCTTTTGCCGGAACCATTTGGGCCCGCAAACATCCGGAGCCGTGGAGGACTCATGCCGGTTCTGATTTGAGTTCAAACCGGGAACCTTTGGCGATCCGTATGCGGGGCTCCATTTTTTTGATAACAACACTACGTCCATCCGGCTCGATCTGCCGTATTTCGCCGTTTCGATAAACGACAACACTCCCCGACCGAACAGCCTTTTTATAGGCTGACGCAGTTGCCGACCCAGCAAGCTTGGGAACCTGTTTTTCGGTTTGCTCCAACGTGAGTTTTGTCTTTGCCATAACGACCTCATTATACACCTTGTATTTAGCTCGATACCAGCTTCCCCTCAAATGCCTGTTTCAGGATGCTTTGCCGCAGGGCTTCGGATTGTTTGAGGCTCGCGGCGATGGTTTCTTCGAGTTTGTCGCAGACGCTTAGACGGCTGTCTATCTCTTCGACGATGCGTTGTTGTTCGTCAAGCGAGCAAATTAATACATCTAGGTTTTTGATCGGCCCGATGAACAAGTTCGCCTGGGCGGTTGCCTTTTTTCCTTTTTCAATCTGCTTTTGAAGTAAGGGCGATTGGAATAAATACTCGAAATATTTGGAAGAGTATTTCGCCCAATCCATTTTCACGAGAGCTACACTCCTTACCATCGTAAATTTGAGGCTTGGCGGAACTCGACAAATGCGACCAACAGAACCAGAACATGAAATCAAAATATCGCCTTCTTCGGGATGGCATCGCCGAATTATTCGTTCATATTCATCGTCTGGAATGTGGTCAACATCGGAAAGGCTGAGGTGACCGTTTTGAATGTTTCTTGCCGACAGGAGCAAGATTCCTTCCGATGTTCGTCGTGGCGTCGCGTGCTCGCCATCCGTGATTTTCTCTGCTATATCGTCGAGCTTGTTCGACATCCAATCGTCCGGCAATTCGCCTTCGGTGACGCTTTCGTTTGTCAGCCTGCCTTCGAATGCCGATTTTAGGACGGCTTGGCGGTAGGTTTTTAGTTGGGCTTGGGCTTTTTTGAGGCTTTCGACTCCGGCATCCAATTCCGAAAAGAGTTCATCGATCTTGGCAACGATCCGCTCCTGCTCATCAATCGGCGGAATCGGCAGCACTAATTGACCTAACTTTGTGCCGTTTACATTTGGTTGGCCAATTCCGACTTGACCTTCAACAATCTGTTTCCAATAAAGGTGCGATTGAAAGAAGTTAAATACGAACTTGTCCGAGATTGTCTTAGGAAAGCGAAGTCGAATTAAGTAAGAGGCGAAAATTGCATCTGGAATCTCACCTTTGATAAGAAAACTCTTGCCAACAGTCGCTCCGGTTCGCGCGAAAACAAGATCACCGTCTCGTAATTTATATTTCCCTTTGTCCGCGTCGTCGATTTTGCAAAAAGGTACAGAACGCCAATCGACTCGATTGTCTTGGATGTCGGTTATCCGCAGAAATTTGGGACCGATATTATCTTTTGACGAAGATTCCGTGTATCCATATTGGATGCTCTCGGCAATATCCTTTACTTGAACGTTTTCCCAATTTTCCGGCAATCCATTCCGCGACATAAAATTTGATCTTCGGACACCAAGAGCGGGTGCAGAGCAACCCTTCCAGACTGCAATTAGTTTATCTTGAATTCCCGGATTTAACTTGACCAAAGATTCAAGCTGGTTTTTAAATTCAACTCAAAAAAGATAACAGGTCAGGAAGGGCGGCTCTGCCCCCGCTCTGCTTTCCATTTGGTTTCAGTCTCTCTTTCCCACTCATCCATTGCCCTTGCAAGCTTCTGAA
>JAYVDQ010000406.1:0-3659 GCA_043749325.1 Chloracidobacterium sp.
AAACATTAAACCGCGGCGTGTGCTTCTTTATAAGGTTCGACTCAAGCACCAACGCCTCAACCTCATTATCTACAACAATAAACTCAAAATCCGCGATAAGCCGGACAAGCTGCCGGGTCTTCGGTTCCATGTTGCGGCTCGACTGAAAATACTGCCGCACGCGGCTCCGCAGATTCTTTGCCTTGCCGACGTAGATGATCTTACCGGCCTCATTCTTGTGCAGATAGATGCCGGAGGTAGTGGGAAGATTTTTGAGTTTCTCGGCGATGGTCACCCTAATATTTTAGCGTGAAGAGGGGGAAATTCACCACAGAGGACACTGAGAACACAGAGTTACTAAAAACAGAGCCCAAAATCATCAGTTTTTTTATCCGATTTTATCTGTGTTCATCCGTGGCTAATTATCTTTCTCAGTGTTCTCTGTGTTCTCCGTGTCCGCTGTGGTAAATTTCCTTTTGCTCTTGTAAAAAGCGAGATATGAAAACTGTCTTTACAAATGATCCTGACGAGGCAGCGGAATTCATCAAAGGCGGCGGCCTTGTTGCGTTTCCGACTGAGACGGTTTATGGGCTCGGGGCGAATGTTTTTGATGCGGCGGCAGTCGCCAGGATATTCGACGCGAAGCGGCGCCCGGCCGATAACCCCCTGATCGCGCACATCGCTTTTCGGGAGCAGATCAGTCAATTGGCCACAGATATCCCAGCGTCCGCTGAGAAATTTATTGACAGCTTCTTCCCTGGGCCGCTGACTATCGTTTTGCCGAAATCGACTGAGGTGCCGATGATAGCGACCGCCGGGCTCGCTACGATCGGTATTCGGCTGCCGAGATTTGAAATAGCGCATGAGTTTTTGGCGGCGTGCGGCGTTCCGGTCGTCGCTCCGTCAGCAAATCTTTCGGGGCGGCCGAGTCCGACGACGTGGGAGGCGGTGCTGGAGGACCTGGACGGGCGAATCGACTGTATTTTGCAGGGCGACGCAACCGAGATAGGGATCGAATCGACCGTGGTTGACTGCACGGGCGATGCTCCGTTGCTGCTTCGCACAGGCGCAATCTCGCTTGCGCAATTGCAATCTGCTGTATCCGAAACGCGAGCCTATACCCCGCAGGGAAATGAACGGCCGCGCAGTCCTGGCGTCACGCATAGACATTATTCACCGGCGGCGAAGGTTTTGATTGTGGATTGCGGATTGCGGATTGCGGAGTCGAAAGTTCCGGCACCAGACGCAACCCAGCGAGCGGCTTATATTGGATTGAGCAGGCCGGATAAAGCTTTTGAAATGGTGCAGATCTGCGATTGGGTTGAGGAATACGCGCACGGGGTGTTTGAGTTTTTTCGAGAGTGCGACCGGGCCGGGATCAAGACCATTTATTGCGAGACGGTAGACGAAACAGGAATTGGAGCGGCCTTGATGGATCGGCTCAGACGGGCAGCGGAAGACTGAGACTTTACTCAATCGATACGGCGACGATCGCCAGCTCGGTATTATCCCTGATTATTTCAGCGTGCAGCAGGTTGCTCTCGGTCAATTGCTTTTGATACTCGACGGGTACGAGGACGAGCGCTCGTTTGGTGCCGGCGCGCTGCATTTCTGAGACTACCTCGGCGGGGCTGTAGAGCTTTTTCTGTTTGCCGTCGGGGTCGTGGAGGAGGCGGCCTGCGGCGTAGAATTCGGCACTGTGCGAGATCGTGTGCAGACCGTAAACAGGGGTGGCCGGATACCCGCGTTCGTTGGCGGCAGCGAGCAGACCGCGTACCGAATCGGTGTCCGCAAAACGGGGCAAGGCGAATAAGATAAGCAGGATAGCTACAGCAAAAACTGAGGTGGCGAGAGATATGATCGCGATTCGCCATTTGCGGCTTTTCTCGACCAAATGAAATATGTAAATCGCAGTCAGGATGATCGCCGCAGGAACTGCCGGCAGGATATAGCCAGGCAGCTTGGAACCGGAAAAGGAGAAAAATACGAGCGGCACAAGGAGCCAAGCGACTGAAAAAAGGGCTAATGGCGAACGAAGGGAGAACCACCCCGTCGGCCGAAGCGGCCGCCACCCCTCCTTCGTAAGGAGGGGAGCTTTTGTGGAAGCGGACTCTGTGCCCTCCGTGGCTCTGTGGTGAAATATCTCGCGGATGAAACTCCAAACTGCGGCGATGAAAAAAGGCAGCCAGGGAAGCGTCATCAGCGGCAGGACCCACAAGAAAAAATAGAACGGCTGCGGGTGCTGGAATTTGTTTGTTATGAAGCGTTGGAAATGGTGCTGGATAAAAAATTCGTCGATGAACGGCCAGCCGTTGCGTAGATAGACGGGGATATACCAGATGGACGCGACCGCCAGGGCGATGGCAGTACCCCAAAATAGGCTCGCGACAAGTGTCCCGGACGGCAGCTTCCAGGACAAAACATGGTAACAAGCGACAATTGCAAACGGAAAAATAATGCCGATCAATCCCTTGGCCAGCAGGGCAACGCCGATGAAGAAGTAGAAGAGGACAAGCGACGCAGTGACACGTTGACGCGGCGACGCCGGGGCCTGATCGAAGATAAAAAAGCTCACGAGTGCCGCTGTTATTGGAAACGTGATATTGATGTCAAAGCTCGCTCCGTGCGAAAAGACCAGGATGCCGAGCGTTGAGGCGGCGATCAGCGCGAGGTAATTGGAAAAATCTTTTGCCACAGAGGGCACAGAGATGTCTGAGACGGATTTCGAATCTTCATCTTTTTGCGGATCTCTCGCTTTTTCTGTGAACTCTGTGTTCTCTGTGGCTAATGTTCTTCCCAATATCCACAAGCTCGCGACGGTGCCGAGGCCAAATAGAGCTGAGCCGAAACGGGCGGCGAATTCGCTAACGCCAAAAACGTAATACGACGCGATCTCGAGCCAATAGAGGAGCGCCGGTTTCTCGAACCACGTAAAACCGCCGAGTGTCGGCGTGACCCAATCGCCCTTGTCAAACATCTCGCGAGCGACTTGCGCATAGCGGGGTTCGTCGGGGCCGAGTAGCGGCAGATTTAATCCTAAGAAATACGTCAAGACCGCGAGCAACGCCATCGTGGTCCATACGTAATTTGGTATGGACAGGCGGCGCGTGGCTTCGGTCTTTGTAATTTCCGGCGTCATAATTGAGAATGTAAAGTATTGCTGAAAAACGGCTTGTTATCAAATTATGGGCGTTGACGGGAAATTAAGAGTCGCCGCGATTGGTGTCGGGAGCCTGGGGCAGCATCACGCGCGAAACTACGCCGAATTGGCGCTCGATAGCCGCGTTGATCTTGTTGGAGTGTGCGACACCGATACCGAAACGGCCATGGCGATTGCCTTGAGCCACGGTGGCGGCGGCGGTCACTATACCGATTGGCGCAAGCTGCTCGGCAAGGTCGATGCAGTCTCAATAGCAACGCCGACCGAGACGCATTGCGAGATCGCCTGCGCTTTTCTCGCGAGCGGCGTACACGTGCTCGTCGAAAAGCCGATCGCCCTGACGCTTGCCGAGGCCGATAAAATGATCGTGGCGGCGGCGCAATCGGGTGCGAAATTGATGGTCGGCCAGCTCGAACGCTACAATCCGGCGATGGTCGCTCTGCGGCCGCATGTGACGAGGCCGCTCTATTTTGAGATACACCGCGTATCGCCGTTTCCAAATCGCTCTCTCGACGTCGAT
>JAYVDQ010000407.1:0-3414 GCA_043749325.1 Chloracidobacterium sp.
GGGTCATCTTTTTCGCCCGGTACGAAGCTCTCCAATACGGTTCGCAGGTTATTGCACCCGAGCATATTTTGCTTGGCCTTATGCGTGAGGACAAAACTCTGTCCGCACGATTTTTCCCGTTTCGCCACGTTTTGACAGTCGACAGCATCCGCCGCGATGTTGAAGAAAGAATAGCGGTCAAGGAGCGTATTCCGCAGTCGTCCGAGCTTCATCTTTCAAGCGCGACCAAGCAGATCCTCTTTTACGCCAACGACGAAAGCCGCCAGTTAAAAAATCGCCACATCGGCCCCGAACATCTCCTGCTTGGTGTTGTCCGTGAAGAAAAGAGCGTCGCCGCCGAGATCCTGTTCGGCTATGGCCTCCGGCTGCAGGACGTTCGCGACGAGATGTCCCGGCAAAGCGGCATTCCGGGCGTACTCGCGGCAAATCAAGAGAATTCGAAAACGCCGGGCTTGATGGAATTTACACGTGACCTCACCCTCGAAGCCGCCGAGGGCCGTCTCGACCCGCTCGTCGGCCGCGAAGCCGAAATGCAGCGCATCATCGAGATCCTCTGCCGCCGGACCAAGAACAATCCTGTCCTGATCGGTGAATCTGGCGTCGGAAAAACCGCTATCGTCGAGGGCCTTGCCCAACGGATCGTCGATAAAAATGTTCCGAGTTTCCTCGAAAACAAACGCATCCTCTCGCTCGACCTGTCACTGATCGTCGCCGGCACGAAATACCGCGGCCAATTTGAGGAGCGTTTAAAGAAGATAATGGCCGAGCTTAAGGAAAGCAGCGAGAACATCGTCTTCATTGATGAGCTGCACACCCTTGTCGGGGCCGGTTCGGCGGAAGGGACGCTCGACGCCGCAAATATCTTAAAGCCCGCGCTGTCGCGCGGCGATATTCAATGCATCGGAGCCACAACGCCGGGCGAATTTCGCAAGACTATCGAAAAGGACCGAGCCCTCGAACGCCGTTTCCAGTCCGTGCGTATCGAGCCGGCCACCGAAGCCGAGGCCCTCGAAATCATCGAAGGCATCGTCGAACGCTATGAGGCGTTTCATCAGTTGCGTTATTCAAAAGAAGCTCTCGCTTCCGCCGTCACGCAGTCGAACCGCTACATTCCCGACCGTTTCCTGCCGGACAAGGCCATCGACGTGTTAGACGAGGCCGGTGCCCGCGCCAAACTGCGATACCAGCACGAAAATCGCGGCGAGCCTTCGTGGAAAGAAACCGTCGAAAATTGGAAACGCGCGGCCGCTAACGAGGACCAGCTCATTTCGTATGAGCTGCGTTCGCTCGAAGATTCGTTCTTCGCGGTCGAGGTGACAAAGGACGATGTTGAGGACGTGATCGCCCGCTGGACCGGCGTGCCGGTCGCCTCGATCAAGCAGAAAGAAGCTGACAAGCTCCTGTCCATAGAAACGGCATTACAGACGCGCATCGTATCGCAGCGACCGGCCATCTCGGCGCTCGCCCGTGCGATCCGCCGTTCGCGTGCCGGCTTGAAAAATCCCGGCCGTCCCGTCGGTTCGTTCCTGTTCTTGGGCCCGACCGGCGTCGGCAAAACCGAGGTCGCACGTTCGATCGCGGAATATCTCTTTGGCTCGGAACGCGCCCTGATCCGTTTTGACATGAGCGAATTTATGGAGAAACATTCGGTCTCCAAATTCATTGGCTCGCCTCCGGGTTACGTTGGTCATGAGGAAGGCGGCCAGCTTACGGAAAAACTGCGGCGCAGTCCGTACGCCGTTGTGCTCTTCGACGAGGTCGAAAAAGCCCATCCGGATCTGTTCAACGTACTGCTCCAGGTTTTTGAGGACGGCGTGCTGACGGACGCGCTTGGACAGACGGTCGATTGCAAACACGCGATCTTTATCATGACCTCAAATCTCGGAGCCCGTGACATACAAAAACGCGCATCGCTTGGTTTTCAGGGAACGGGTGATGCCTCACGCGATCGGATGGAGGAGCAGGTCATGCAAAAGGTCAAGCAGACCTTTGCCCCCGAATTCATCAACCGCCTTGACGAGATCATCATCTTTGACGAGCTAACCACGGAAGACCTGCTCCGCATCGTCGATCTCCAGATCGCCAAATTGAACAAGGTCGTAGAGGGCCGCGAGCTAAAGATAGTCCTCACCGACGACGCCCGAAACTGGCTCGTCACAAAGACCTTTGTCGACCGCAAATACGGTGCCCGCCCGCTAAAACGGGCGCTTCAAAAATACGTCGAAGACGAACTCTCCGAAGCCCTGATCCAGGGCGAGGTCTCGAATGAAAGCACCGTCGAAGTTTACGCCGCCGGCGAAAAACTTGCCTTCCGCGAAGTCCGCTCCAAAAAGACCGAGAAGGAGCTTACGCAAAAAGCTTAAGTTCCCGGTAACATCCTACCGTCCCTCAGCGACGAAATCCACGTGGTCTGCGGAGATATTTTGCGGCCTGCCCACTTCTTGCACATATGCCAAAAACGGGTTAAATTTAATGCCAACCCGCATGTGGCACCCATGACGGTAACGGAGTAGATACATGAAACGATTGGCTCTCGCTCTGATGGCGGCTATTACCCTTTTTAACGTCGGCAGTGCCCAGCCTGCCAAACAACAGCCCGTCAAAAAAGAACTTACGCCCGAACAACACCTCAGGCTGCAAAGCGTGCGAAACGTCGAACAGTGGGTCATGGGAATGCGCGACGATAAGATCCTGGCGACATCGCTGGCGCAGATCGCCGATCTGGCGTGGAAGACTGATGAGGACTACTCGCGGGCGTTGATGAACTATGCGCTGAATAGAATTGCCCTCGGCACCAACGATCCGCCGAAAGAAGTATCGTCGAAAAATGCCGTGCGTCGCAGGGTGGTGATGCTGATAGCAAAACACGATGCCGCATGGGCAAAAACGTTGATCGAGTCGTATACCAAGGACTCGGGCAAGAAGGCGATGGATGCTCTAGCTGCCTCGCAGAGTCTGCTCGATACCGACCCGAAAGCTGCTGCCGAACTGGCGGACCAGAGTTTGCGAAATGAGCTAAATAAGTTCCAGGTGGACATCCTGCGTCGCTTGCGGGCAAATGAACCGAATGAGGCCGACAGACTATTTCAGCGGATGCTTGTCATAGCATCTCAGCACCCCGATCTCGATGCTTACGTCTACGCTTCACTAAGCACCTATCTTTTTCGCGACCCTCGAATCGAGCCAGGTGTATTCGGAACCTCTTACGTCAATGTTGGCGGAATAGGAATGCCTGTAGTAACTGCCAATGTCGAGGGCATTCCTGCGACCCTCGTAAAAAGCTATTTAAGAGGGGCTATCTTCGTGATAAATTGTCCGTCCCAAAATGATGAACAGAGAAAAGTAAAGTACGCGCTCGGATACCTGATGATTCCAAAGGCACGGGAATTTGCCCCTACGCTTGAGCCTGAGATC
>JAYVDQ010000408.1:0-5288 GCA_043749325.1 Chloracidobacterium sp.
GCATGCTGGATGTCTTTTGGCAGCTTAAAATGCAGCTCGTGTTCGAGGAGGTCCAGTTCCGCCTTTAGTTTTTTCTTTACTTCTTCCATAAGTCTTTCCTAGCCTCACGAGCCGTTCGTCCGAATTTCGTACATCGAATCCTCGCCCATCTTCGCCTCTTTCGGTGCCGCAAACGAGATGCCGATATCGCGGGCCGTTCGGACAAGCTGCCCGTCGATCGGCACGGACTTAATATTCTTACAGGCCTCGGACAACGGCACGGTTACGATGGTTCCCGCTTGTAATCCGACCATTTTTCCGGTCTCGCCGCTGGCAAGCGCCCGCACAGCGCACGAGCCCAAATTCGTCCCCAACATTCGGTCGAACGCGTTCGGGCTGCCGCCACGCTGAAGATGTCCAAGTACCACGCAGCGGGTTTCTTTGCCGGTGAGTTCCTGAATTTTGCGGCTGACGTAACCGCCGACGCCTCCCAACCGTATCGCATCTGGGTCCTGATACATCGGAGCCTTTCCGACCTCGACCGCGCCCTCGGCCACGACCACGTTCGTAAATCGCGAGCCGCTGCGTTCGCGGGCCTGCACCTTTTTAACGATCGAGTCGAAACAAAACGGTATCTCAGGTATGAGGATCAGGTCCGCGCTGCCGGCAAGGCCCGCATGAAGGGCGATCCATCCGGTGTTGCGTCCCATAACCTCAAGGATCATTACGCGGTCGTGCGAAGCAGCGGTCGTATGCAGCCGGTCGAGAGCCTCGGTCGCAATATCGATGGCGGTCATAAAACCAAACGTCAATTCGGTCGCGGCAAGGTCGTTATCGATCGTTTTGGGGACACCGATCACGGGAAATCCGCGTTTGTGAAACTGTTCCGCGATCCCGAGTGTTCCTTCGCCGCCTAGGACGATCAAGGCCTCGATCCCCAAAATATCAAGGTTGGCAAGAGCTTCGCCGATTGGCATTT
This sequence comes from Chloracidobacterium sp., assembly GCA_043749325.1. Lineage (GTDB taxonomy): Bacteria > Acidobacteriota > Blastocatellia > Pyrinomonadales > Pyrinomonadaceae > OLB17. The sequence goes on from JAYVDQ010000408.1 coordinate 959, forward strand.
CAGGATAAACAGCCCTTCCGTCAACCATTTTGATAAAGCTGCCGCGGTTACGCGTGCCCAGAATAGTGCCGCCGCGCGGCAAAATACCGCTGACGGATTTTGTAGTCAGTTTTATCGTATGCGTGGCACCGAGAATCCCTTCGAAGCTGTCTTCGATCCCAATGCAGTTCATTCCGTATTCGCCAATGGCCGTTCTGACTATGGCCCTGATCGCCGCGTTAAGCCCCGGGGCATCACCACCGCCGGTCAGGATGCCGATTTGTTTGTACATAAAAAAAGTCCGTGAAATAAAACTATATTTTACTTCACGGACACACAAATAAGAAGCGAAGTTAGTTCTTCCGGGCGATCCCCGCCGATTGGGCCAGGCGTGTGGCCTGGGCCATCGAGTCGATAGCTTTTAGGATCTGCGGGTCTGATTCGAGCAGCACCTGCACCCCCGCCTCGGTGGAATAATTTGCGGTGGCAAGCTCTTCGCGAAGCCGCATTTTGGCATATTCGACCTGGCGGTTAATGTTATCGGGGGTCAAGCCGTTTTCCTTGTCCGCAGCGGCAAAGACTCGAAACGCCTCAAAAATCCGATCATTTACGCCGAATTCATTCGGCTGCAGCGTTTGTTTAAAACTCTGCTTTTCGACCTTAAAGTTTTCCAGTCCCGCGACCTTTCCCGCGACAAGCTGTCGAACAAAAAAGAACGCCGCTTCATTGATCCTTCCCCGAGCTGGAGCGGGCGTGGGTGTTGGAATGACCACATCAGGCTCGATTCCCCGGCCGCCGTAAAGGACACGCCCGTTTGCGGCAGTCACCGGACTGCCGGCCGGTTTTGGCTTGATATCCAATTGGGCAGCTTCCGGCTGATCCTCGCCGTGGGTATAGTAATCGTAAATAGAGCCGCTCGAATAGTCCCGCTGCAATGATCGTCCAAAAGGTGTGTAATACCGTGCAGTTGTCAGTGTCAACCCCGTACCATACGGCAGCCTGTAAACATGCTGTACCAATCCCTTGCCAAAACTATCGCTGCCGACGATCAAGCCCCGGTCGTAATCCTGTATAGCACCTGCGACGATCTCGGACGCCGATGCCGAGCCGCTGTTTATCATAACCACGAGAGGACAATCCTCGACGCTGCCGCCCGTGGCCCTCAACTCGCGGGACGGTCCCGTTTTCGAGCCTTTGACCGAAACGACCGTTTGGCCGCCCTGCACAAATTTGCTGACAACGGCGATAGCCTGCTCCAGTATCCCGCCGGGATTGCCTCGGAGATCAAGGATCAGGCTCTTCATGCCGTGTTTTTTGAGATCGGCAATAGCGATCGACAGTTCCTCACCTGTCGTTTGCTGGAATCCGCCGGTCAGCCCGACATATCCGATCGCGTTCGGCAGCATGAAATAATTGCGGATCGACGGCAGCGGCACACCGCCGCGAACGATCTCGAAATCGAGTGGAGCCGAGGCTGCGACTCGCTCGATCTTAACTTTAACGGACGTGCCGCGTTCACCGCGAACATTCCTGGACAGCTCCGCACTGGTCCAGTCTTTCGCGTCTTTGCCCTCGACCGTAATAAACCGGTCACCGTAGCGAAGTCCCGCCTTGTCCGCCGGTGTATTTGGAACCACCGACTGCACATAGACACCGTCGCGATGCTGTAGGATCGAGACGCCAATGCCGTAAAACTGTGAAGATTGCTCCTCATCGAGCTTGCGAAACTCGTCGCGCGTAAAAAATGACGAGTGCGGATCGAGCGTCCAGAGCATTGCCTGCATTGACCTGTCGGTGATTAATTCGTGATCGACCTTACCCGCATAGCTTTGATCGATAACGTCGAGGGCCTCTCTATAATCGGAGGTTATTTTTTCACCCGTAACGCCCGCCTCGGCCGAGGTTCGAGCCGGCAGCCGGCCGAATAGCCCGCCGATCAACGCCGCGAGAGCAACGAAAGCCACTGTAAAAATTGCGAAATATTTATTCATAAGATCGCGGTCTGTATCAATATCAATATACCATAGACGCCAGTTCGCAGGCGTCGGATGCCTTTGGTCCATAAGTGCCAACTAATTAAACGATAAATTTACTTTTCCGATTCAAAAACTTACCATTACCTTTTTGCGAAATGAAACCTGACATCTCCATCGTGATCCCAGCCTATAATGAAAGCGACCGTCTCGGAGCACCGCTCAGGATGATCATCGAGTTCGCCGAAGCAACCACTTTGGCTATCGAGATCGTCGTCGTCGATGACGGATCAAGCGACAATACGGCCGATGTAGCGAACCGGGGGTTCGCCGAAAGTCCTAACGTATCGTCAAGCGTTATCAGATACGACGAAAACAGAGGAAAAGGTTTCGCGATAAAAACCGGACTGCTGGCGTCGCAGGCGGATATTGCCCTGTTTACCGACGCCGACCTTTCAACGCCTATCGAGGAAATGGCTAAGTTGACCGATCCGATCAAGCGAAATGAATTTGACGTTACATTTGGCTCGCGTGCCCTCGACCGCAGCCTTATCGGAACCCACCAGCCATGGGTACGGGAACAAGGCGGCAGAGTGGTCAATTTCATTATCCGAAAGATGTCCGGTCTGTCTTTCTCCGATACGCAGTGTGGCTTTAAGGCATTCAATATGATCAAATTCCGGCCACTGCTTGACGTCATGACCATCGACCGGTTTGGCTTCGACATCGAGTTCCTGTTTGTCGCGAATTACCACGGCCTGCGGTTGGCCGAGATCCCCGTCCGCTGGAATGACGTCGCCGGCTCAAAGGTCAGCGCCGCCCGCGACACGCGGCGAATGGTCCGCGAACTAATGCAGATCCGCCGAAACACCAAAAGAGGAGCGTACGATCTAAAATGAGTGCAAAATTAAACGTCAACATCGACCATGTCGCAACCATCCGCGAAGCCCGAAAGACGATCGAGCCGAGCATAGTAACGGCTGCCGTTATCTGCGAACAATCTGGTGCCAACGGCATCACGGTTCATCTCCGGCAGGATCGCCGCCACATACAGGATCGCGATATTGAGCTTCTCCGCGACGTTGTTACGACGTATTTAAATGTTGAAATGGCGGCTACCGACGAAATGGTCAGTATCGCAATCCGGACAAAACCGGATGCTGTCTCGCTTGTCCCGGAAAATCCGAATGAGATAACCACAGAGGGCGGTCTCGACGTTGTCCGCAATTTTGAGAACGTAAAGAACGCCGCCGAAAACCTAAGAAACGCCGGCATATTTGTGAGTGCTTTTATCGATCCGGACATCGAACAAATCGAGGCGGCAAAGGGTGTCGCTGCACAGCAGATCGAGCTTTGCACGGGTGAGTATGCCGAAATGACATTAAGCTCCCGTGCGGCTCACGGCGAAGGCGAGCAGCGGGCCGCCGCCGAAGTGACGCGCATCCGCCAAGCCGCCGTCCACGCCAAAAGCCTCGGCCTTATCGTCGCCGCCGGCCACGGCCTCACCTACCGCAACGTCGGAGCCCTCGCCGCCATTCCCGAGATCACCGAGTTCAACATCGGCCACAATATTATCTCGCGGGCCGTGTTCGTCGGCCTGAATCAGGCCGTTAGAGAGATGATCGAGGCAATCCGAAACTAATTAACCCGAGATCGTCGAAAAGCCCGCTAATGCTCCAATCATTATCTTAATGCTCTGCCGTCTTTTTTAAGGTCCCCGATACAACCTTTTTGCTGCTTGCAAACTCTTTATATTTCAAACGTTCCTAGTTTGGAGATAAATATGAAAGCTTTGCGAAGGTGCGGTTTCCTGATTGTTTTATTGCTTCCATCAATTTTGCTGGCCCAAAATGCCCCAAATGCCGATGACGCCACGAAAGAAAATCAGCGAAAGCTGACGGCCATTATCGAGCAGGCCTTAGCCGACATTCAAAATCTTCGGCTTTCCGAAAATCGTGCATTTTTCAATTGTCAGGTCGGAAATCTCCTCTGGACGGAGGACCAGGTCCGGGCACGTACACTGTTTCACAACGCCGCAGCCGAACTGGTCAGCGCCCAAAATACCGCCGAATCAAAACGCCTGGCAAATCCAAACAACGAACTGCTTACCGGCGGATCGACTAGACAACAGATACTCAATATCATTGCCTCCCGCGACGCCGAGATCGCGCTTGATTTACTTGTTAAAACAAGGCCTTTGGCCATCCAACGGGCACTCGCGGCGGATACGCAGGAAAATCCAAAGATAGGCAGCTACTCGCGAGGAAACAATTATCTAGCCCAGAACGAGAATTCTCTACAACAAAACTTTTACCGGATGGCGGCCGAGCAAAGCCCCGAACGGGCCGTCAAGATACTTAAGGAGTCGCTCTCAAAAA
>JAYVDQ010000409.1:0-9017 GCA_043749325.1 Chloracidobacterium sp.
TACGACCGCCCCATCCTCTTTGAGCAATCCATCCATCATAGTCAATACTTCTTCCGGAGCATGCCACTTTTCACTCCAGACCGACTTCGTCCGCGGCACGGGGAACGTACTGTGCGGGCTTCCGCGACGGCGCCATGGCGTTAGGCCGTACCTAATTCGGCCTACTAGACGAGCGAGAGGCTGTAAAACATGCAAGAGCGTGGTCACGGCGTAGGCTCTTAACAGTTCGGCTCCGGTTTTTGGCGAACCGGTAAACGATGCCTTTGCCGCGCTCATAATTGCCTGAGCCAAAACCATCCCCACAGATACTGCGGTTAACGCCAAGCCTACAAGAAGAAGCGGCTGCCAAAAAATGCCAAGAACAGAAAGCATCAGAAACAAGCCAATCACCAAATACCATTCGGGCATAAGAGGCAGGGACCACAAAGTGTTCGGGATTGGTTGATAAACCGACTGAAATGGCGCCATCCCCCATCTTCCATGATATATCCGTTCGTAAAAGGAAATTATCGTTTGAGTTAGCCCTTTGCCATAGAGCCGTCCGCTCCATTCAAGATGTCCGGTGGCATTATACTTTTCTGTCCATTTGTCTTCCAGGAGCGATTCCGCTCGGCCATATCCAACTTGTTGTTTCCAATAGGTTCTTACAGAGTTACGCCTGTGATGCCAAACCATGGCTGCGGGATTAAAGCCGATAGTCCAGCCCATATGCTGTAGCCTCCAGCAGATATCTACATCATCCCCTGCCGTTCTAAATTTTGGATCCCAGCCACCGATTTCCCGCAAAGCCTCTGTTCTAAAAGCGCAGTTACAACCAGGAATATGTTCCGCAATTTCGTCGTCCAAAAGTACATGAACGGGACCACCCGGAGCATTGGCGACGCACTCGGCGATCCAACCATCGCCCGGAGGGGCGATGTTGGGGCCGCCGACCCCGACGTGGTTTGTGGTCATAAACGTTTGTGCCAGATAGTAAAGCCAATGCGGATCCGGTCTTGCGTCATCGTCAGTGTAGGCAACTATCTCTCCCGTCGCAGCGTTCAGACCAGTATTGCGAGCATTGCTGAGTCCGCAATTCTCGGTTCTGATTAAACGGAATGGATACTGTGAGACAATCTCAGCCGTATCATCCTGTGAACCATCGTCCACAATTATCACTTCAAAATTAGGATAGTCGAGTTCGAGCAGCCCTTCCAAACAGTCACGAATAACGCCACCGCCGTTATAACTACACACGACTACCGAAATACGCGGATAGGAAACTTCCTGTGGAAACGGTGCTTCTGCAAATGCTTTCGCTGTCGAGGCAAGGGCCGGTTTAGGATCTCGTTCGCGGGTGGTTAAGCCGAAATCCCAGTCCTCAATATCGTGCCCTCCGCGATGCCATTCGTCAGTCCATGAAAAAATAAAGGCTCCCGCACAACCTGAGCGAAACGCCGTCGAAATCTGCCAGGCAAGCGTATCGGCCTGTTTTTCTTTACCGTTACGCTGGCTATCGAGCCCGATCTCTGCGAGCACTACCGGCACGTCCCCGGCAATATTATGAAGCCGCGCCAGATATTTACTGAGATTTTCTTGGCTTTCCAGGTAAACATTAAAGGAAAAAAAATCTACAAACGGTAGTTGAAGATATTCGGTGGATGGATAGTTTACGTAAGAGACCAAACCACCGGGGTCTTCTTCCTTGGCAATCCCATAAAGGACTCTTAAAAAGTTTTCTATTTTGCGGGCGCCGTGCCAGCGAACAATCGTTGATGGAATTTCATTGCCGATTGTATAACAAAGAATAGCGGGATGTTGGGCACATGATCGTACGCCCTCACGAAGCCGTTTCTTGATTGACTCGACCCGATCATTGTCGTCCAAAAATGTTATGTGCTGCTCCCACGGCAACCCGACCATAACATACAGACCGTATTTTTGGGCCTTATCAAGCAGCCATCGCGGGGGAACGGTATATGTTCGCACGGAATTAAAACCATTCTCAGCTATTTGCCGAAAGTCACGTTCCACCTCGTTCGGATGATACTCGTTTTCAAGCTCATCAGGTCGAAATGTGCCGTATGTTACACCTCTTATATATAGCTTTTCCCCACCGATAAAGATAAATTTACCTTTAACGCATGGTCTTTCATTTACATTCCCAGGGGCCAAATGCTTTTTACCCGGGCTTTTGGCGCCAGGTGGGGATAGATTACTAGTGGACATAAAAATATTTTGCCTTTTTAAATTAGCAAGGTTGTAATTTACGATACATTTACCGGATATAGATATTTATTCACTATTAGAAAGCGAAAAGCTAGCCCAATAGTCTCTTCGGATGAATTTAACGCGTACCCAGCACTGATTTCAGAAACGCCGGATCACAAATTACTTCACACTTTCTGCCTAAAATTCAGGATTCCGATTAGGTAAACGACAAAAGACCCTTTTTTTCCAATTGATTCCGACAATTTCCTGGAGGGTTACAATGAATGGTGGCAGAGAAGGTCGGCAAATCTAAAAAAATTATATGCAGATTTGAAGGTCACCCGATCAGGCGGATGCTCAATCGAATCGAGCGGTTTATTAGGTCCCGGCGGCCAAGAAGGCAGACTGTGGTCGCCCCCGTCATCTCAAGTGAGCCGACCTCGATCTTCGCCCTGATTTCGGTGTGGAGCGTTTACATACTGGAAAACTTATCCCGAGGCCTGTTCAGATCTAGATCGTAATTGTTCCAGTTATCTAGGAAGTTATCTATGACTGCGGTGTCAATCTAACAAGCAACGACTATAAACAGCACTAAACAAGGGGACACAAATGGTTACAGCCACTTATGAACTTCGTTAGTTATCGCATGATATCGTATGTTACAAAAAGTAAGCGGCCGTTAACCGAAGGGTTGTAAGGCGCGAGTCTTACCTGCGGAGCCAATTAAATCAATACTTTAGCCTGTTAATGATTGACAGGCTTTGGTGTTTTCCAGAGAGCTAATAGACGCCTCGTAGTCGTCGGCGGGGCAATTATCACCGCATTCAAGAACGAGGTTCTGCGAGCAACATCTTCTGTTGCTCAATCTTATCAGTACTGTCGACTGATCAAGCCACTCTCTGAAATGAATCACGTCCAGCGAAATTCGTTCCCGTTTCCATATTAACGACCGCCTAGAACGGCGCTTATTCCACCCGAACAAGACGATCTAGATATGTGCCTGCATCAGCCAAATAATCACTTTTCAGGCTCTTCTATAGCTGGACGAGACTGAAAAATGGAATAAGCCATAATTATCACTTTATTAAAATGAACTCTTTGGCGTTTCACGATTGCCCAAGAAGCGGCAGATATATGAGAGTACTGTTCTATAACCACACCTCGAATATCAGCGGTGCCGAGCGCGTTCTGCTTCTTGCGTTAAAGCGCCTGGATCGAACGGTGATAGAGCCTTTTGTAGTTTGTCCTGAAGGAGAGCTTTCACGCGAATGCCTACAATTAGGGGTTCCTGTACGGTCAATTTGTGAGCTCAACGCGCGGTTTACTTTGCGGCCCGACAAACTTGTAATTTACCTTTCGTCGCTCTTAAGGACCGTCAAAGAATTAAGAAACGAGATCATCCTGGCTCATGTAGATGCCATACACGCCAACAGCATTCGGGCCGGTATCGCCGCTCTCTTTGCTACCCTTTGGACCGGCCACATTGTTTTCTGGCACGTTCATGACGAGCTAAAACCTCACCCCATCAGCACCGCTTGCCGCCTTTTAGTTCGGGCATTTAGGCGATGCAGAGTAATAGCGGTTTCTGAGTCTACCGCGGCAAGCTTCAGCGGACATATTTTAAAAGCTCCACATGTTGCAAAGCGAGTGATGGTTATCCACAACGCCGTCGATCTGGCGAACCTGGACGGTGACGGCAATCGGGGCGGCCTCAGAAATGAGTTGGGTCTTGAACCGGAAAGTTTCCTGTTCGGGATCGTCGGCCAGATCACACCCAGGAAAGGACAACTTGAATTGGTAAAAACATTTGCAATGGCAGCAAGGCAGATGCCTCTGGCGAAGCTGCTCGTTGTAGGCAAGCCGATCTTCAATGACGACACGATCTACAAATCCCGGGTTGACCAAGCTGTCAGGGATCTGGGATTGACCGGCAGGGTACTGTTTCTTGGGCAGAGACAAGACGCTGTGCGGATCATTAGCGAGCTTGACGCCCTCGTCATCAACTCCAACAGTGAAGCATTTGTCATGGTTGCGATCGAAGCCATGGCGTGCGGGACGCCCGTGATCGCTACGGACGTTGGCGGCACGCGGGAAATGATCCAGCATCACTTTAACGGTTGGTTGATCAATCATGGCGACGAGGATCAGTTATATGACGCTCTGATCACCGCGTATCGGGATAAGGATACTCGCCACCTTTTTTCCGGCCGGTCGAGAAAAATCGTTGAGGAACGGCTTAACGCTCCCCGGTTTATTAGCGAATTCCAGTCAGAGCTTCTCGCAGCTTATCACGAGGCTTTACATAGTCACCGTTCTGTTCCTGCCAGGCTTGATGCCCAAATTTCCGAAATCAAATGAAAATCGCCATTGTTCACGACTATTTCATTCAAATGGGCGGCGCCGAAAAGGTCGCGGACGAATTGCACGCGATCTTTCCATCCTCCACGATGGTAACCACTGTAGACATCCATCGACGGCCGGTAACGGTCACCTCATGGATGCAGTATCTGCCAATTACCAAGAGGAATCACCGACTGTTCTTCCTACTGTTCCCGCTGGCGGTCGAGACCCTCGATCTGACCGCATACGATCTTATTATCAGCAGCAGCTCAGGATATGCTAAGGGAGTAAAGAAACGGAAGGATGCTGTCCATATATGCTATTGCCATACGCCGATGAGGTGGGTGTGGAGATATGCAGAGTATGCTGAGCGTGAAAACTACGGAGTCTTGGCCCGGTCGGTCTTACCGCTATTATTGTCTTTGCTCAAAAAATGGGATCTTGCTGCCGCTAAACGTCCTGACTATTACATTGCCAATTCAAATGTTGTCGCGGACCGGATCAGGACTTTCTACGGAAGGGAGTCAATCGTTATTCCCCCGCCTATCGACACCGGCCGATTCGCGGGCGAGGAGCCGGAAGGAGATTATTATCTGGTCCTATCCCGGCTTGCCTCCTATAAGCGAATAGACCTTGCTGTCGAGGCCTGCAAACGGCTTGATCGCCGGCTGATCGTGATCGGTGATGGGCCAGCGAGGCGTGCTCTCGAGCTGATCGCGGGCCCAGACACTCAGTTCCTTGGTAGGCAAGAAGATCAGGTCGTCGCTGATTACGCACGACGCTGTAAAGCTCTCATCTTTCCAGGGGAAGAGGACTTCGGTATGACCCCGGTGGAGATCAATGCCGCGGGCAGACCCGTGATCGCGTTTAGAGCCGGAGGCGCTACCGAAACCGTGGTTGAAGGCCGGACTGGAGTGTTCTTTGACCAACAAAGTCCTGAGTCGCTGATAGCCGCTATCCAGGATCTTGAGCTTTTATCATGGGACCGGCAAGAGTTAATCAACCATGCGAAGCAATTTAGCAAAGAAGTTTTCGCCTCTTCCATGAGGCAGTTCGTAGATTCGGTAGCACCTGTCATGGCGACGAAACGAGCAAAATCCGACAAGATTCGCTCGTCCGTTTTACTCTCAGACACGGTGTCCGTATCCGCTGAGCCATAATGACCCCAATCTTGGGAATTCGGACCTATTAAAACTTTAATACCTCAGAAAGAATGTCGAAGAGTACAGCCAGCAAAGTCCAAGCATTGCGTCTTCCGTCTCCGAGCCTCGGCTTGCGAGATATTGTCGCCGGTCTCTTTAACCGTAAGTGGCTGATAATCTGTACGCTTTTTACCAGCATCGTTGCGACTGGAATCTTTACATGGCTTACCCCCGATAAATACGAGTCGAGGATGAGATTCCTGATAAAGAATGTGAGACTCGACGCTCCTGTAACCACGCGAAAGGACGAGCAGGTCGTGGCTGACAATGGTGAGATCTCTGAAGCCCAGATCAGCTCGGAAATAGAGCTTTTGAAGAGCCGTGACCTTTTGACCGACGTTGTGAAACAGACCGGTTTGGCACGGCCGGCGAATCCGGCCGGCGGCCCCACGGACGGAGACACTGAAAGAGCCGTTTACAAGCTCGAGAAAGACCTCGTTCTTACACCAGTAAAAAAATCGAACATTATCGACGTTAGCTACAGCTCGACAACGCCGCAATCCGCGGTCTTGGTGCTCAACACATTAGGCCAATTGTATCTTGAGAAGCGCCTTAAGCTGCGTCGTCTGCCTGGGACATCCGATTTCTTTAAGGGCCAGGCTGACCAGTATGAACAGGATCTGCGAAGCGCAGAAAACAAATTCACAACATTTGAACAGAAGAAAGACGCCGTGGACATCGATCGTCAAAAGGAACTAATACTTACAAGGCTCACGGAGGTCACCGGAAAACTAAAAGATCTCGACGGCAAGATCGCTCAGGATGACAAACGGATCGCTGCGCTTCAAACCCAACTCGCCGGTATGGAGAGACGCGTTGTAACGCAGAGTCGTGTTTTGCCTAATCAATATTCGGTCGAGCGGCTGAATACGATGCTCGTCGAGCTGAAAAATCGGCGGATCCAGCTTCTGGCCAAGTTCCAGAGCAACGACCGCGTTGTCCGAGAAGTGGATGATCAGATCGGGGCGACGACCGACGCACTGCAAAAGGCGACTGGCTCCACGGCCTTGGAACAGGCCTCCGATATTAACCCGCTGCGTCAGCCGCTTGAAACCGAACTGGCAAACGTTAAGGTCGATCAGGCCGGAAACGTCGCACTACGAAAAAATCTTTCGGAGCAGGTCCAGCAATATCAGACCAAGCTGACCGATCTCGCCGGGGCGACCGCGATCCATAATGATCTTTCAAGACAGGTCAAATCGGCCGAGGGGACATACCAGCTTTATTCCCGTAAACATGAAGAGTCGCAGATTGAGGATGCACTCGACGAGAAGAAGATCACGAATATCTCGATCGCCGAGGCTCCGGTCGTGCCTATTAATCCTAATCACGGGAATCAGATCCTCGTAGTCGTAGTCGGATTGATGTCCGGGCTGCTACTGGCTTTTGGATCGGCTTTCCTGACCGAATTGATGCGAGAGACATTTATGACCCCTCGCGAACTACAGGCATTTACCGGTTATCCGGTCATTGCAGCTATTCCGCTGCAAAAGAGACGGTCGAAACAGGTAATGCTCAATGTTTTTGAACCGCCAGCGGAAAGCGAAATAGATCTGGGCGATGATCTTGGTCACGATCTGGGGGGCGGGACGAGCGACGACCCGGTTGAAGACCTAGTTGAGGATTCGGTTAACGTTGTGGTCGAAAATGTGGTGGTAGATCGTGTGAGCAGAAACGTCGTCAGACCGGCGCCAATGCGGAAATTTGCATGGGAGCACCGAAGGCACTAGGGCCTCGAGAGAACTGCTATGGACTCATATTTACAACTTTTTCTTAGAGGTATAAAGCCCGGCGGCAATCCCGGCAGCGCTTCGACCGTGGCTTTTACGTCTACTGTCCCAGGTGAAGGCGTCAGTTATGTCACGCAGTCGTACGCACTCGAATTGGCAAGGCGGACCAGAAGAAAGACTCTTATCGTCGATATAGCGGTACTACAGAAAATAGACATCTTTCACTACAGTCAGGCTTCGCGCCATTGTTGCCAGACTGACGAGCCGTATTTGTACGTTTTGCAGGAAGGCGGAGCAGAAAACTCAGGCCCGCTGGTTCAGTCGCAGGCTCTGGCACCTCATACAGCCGGAAGCGACCTGGATCAGGGACTAAGTAATCTACAGACTCTAAGATTTGTTTTCGATTTCATTCTTGTTGATTGTTCGTCAATGAAAGAATCCGCGGACGCTGCATATTTCGCGTCCGCTGTTGATGGAGTGATCCTCGTCGTGGAAGCAGACAAAACAAGAAAAGAACAGGTCCGCAACGCCCTTGCGTCGATGGAAATGGCTGAGGCAAATGTCCTCGGGTGTGTGCTCAACAAGCGTCGTTATCCGATCCCAGATTGGGTGTACCGCAGAATATAGGTAGTTTATGCGTTTTTTAAATATCAGTTTGACCGTAGTTTTGGTTCTGGTTTCTCACGTCGTTCTCGGTGCTCAGACGGTCCCCCCGACGAAGACGGCCATTAGACCTGCCGACGGGCCGCCTCAGCTAAAAGTTCATGAGGAGGAACGGTATCGGCTCGTTCCAGGCGACGTAATTGATATCTCGTATCGCTATACGCCAGAGTTCAACCAATCGGTCATGATACAGCCGGATGGCTTTGTTGGCCTGCAGATCGTTGGAGATATAAAGATCGGGGGCCTCACGCTCGAAGCCGCCCGTAAAAAGATCGCTGAAAAGGCAAGTGTGCGGCTCAAGGATCCTGAGATAAACCTGCTGCTGAAGGAGTTTCAGAAGCCGTACTTTGTGGTTTCTGGCGAGGTAGCTACGGGGGGAAAGTTTGAGATGCGTGAGAACGTGACCGCGCTCCAGGCCGTCATGATCGCAGGTGGTTTTAAGGATAGTGCAAAAACGTCGCAAATAGTTGTATTCAGAAAGTTGAATGAGGAAACCGCCGAGGTGCGGACGATAAACCTACGGAGTATTCAAAAGACATCCGATCTGGAGAATGATCTGACACTGCGTTCGGGCGACATAGTTTTTGTTCCACGCAACACGTTTAGCAAGATCGAACGATTTATGAGGCTCGCGAATGTCGCTGCCCTCATTGGGCCACTTGGAGCGGTTATTCGTTAAAGATAGATCGGGAAATGAAATTGGAATCTAACCAATATGAGTTCTAGAGAGGGACAACTTTCGCTGGCGTTTCTAAATTGCATGGACCTCGTGCTCATGCTCGCAGCGCTTGGCGCTTCGATCGTTATCATGTATTCGCCCCACGCCCAAATGAGTGTCGCGGATTACACAGAAGATTTTCTCATCACGCGTGTAAAGCTTTCGAACGCAATA
>JAYVDQ010000410.1:0-2921 GCA_043749325.1 Chloracidobacterium sp.
TGCCGAGATATATCTGCGTCAGAACAAATATGACGAGGCTGGCGTTATTGCCGACAAAATCGAAAAAACCACCGATGTACCCAGTCTGCGGCAACAAGCCGGGAATTTGGGATTGATCGTTCGGCAGAGGCACGATCTCGAAGAGCGGCGGGCGGCCGAACGCAAGCAAAATCCGAGGGCCGGCGGCCACGACACCTATGTTTATCCGCCGGTATTGGACACCCCGACGGAACCACCGATGACTGAGGCCGAGATCGCAAGGGCAAAGTCCGAGACAAAAATTCGCGCCATTAATCAATTGATCCGCCAGGTGAAAACCGGCGAGATACGTGTCCTCGGCCACCTCCAAAAGATCGAATGCAGAGGCCGTCAGATCACTTTTCTTGTCAAGACGCCCTCAGACACATTGACGCTGGTGAGCAAGAGCTTCCAGGCCCTTGAGCTTAATGTATTCGTCGATGCAACGAATAAGGTCGAGGTCGGCTGCGATACAGATCTCGCGGCCGTCAACGCTCTGATCACTTATAAACCTGCCTCCGGAGATAAGAGCGATGGCATGGGTGAGCTGGTCGCCGTCGAATTCATCCCCAACGATTTTCGCCTCATGAAAAACGACGAACTCAAACAGCCCCCGCCGCGGATCGTCGCGATCGAAATGGTTGATGCCAATGGTGTTGCTCTCACCGTTCCACCAAACGGTAAATCGCCGGACATCGACAAGATCCGTCGCGACTCGATAATGCAATGGATAAAAACCGTAATCCCCCGGCCGGCGGACGGCGAAAAACGTGAGATCGGGTATCTGGATAAGATGGAATGCAGCGGCAAGGACATTTTCTTTATTATCCGAACAGCCGGTCAAACACTGAGACTGCGTGACGCCGGTCCCAAACCTTTGCCCGTTAGATTATTTCCCGCCGACCTATATGGAACGGTCTTCGATTGCGCGTTAAAACCGATTGAATTCCCCGCCGTGTTCATTTACCGCCCCGCCACCGACGCCAGGTCTAAAACCGCCGGCGTGATCCTCTCGCTCGATTTTGTACCAAAATCATTTGTGTTGGATTGATAGAATTACATTTCCCTGTATAATGCTCCCAACAAACCATTTAACCCCTTAGGAGAATATATGAAACGCAGCCTCACAATTCTGATTTTCGCCGTAATGATCTCACTCATACCCCAACTGATCTCAGCACAGGCTCCGGCCCCTGCCGAGTGGACACTAATGTTTTACATGGACTCGGACAATAACCTCGAGGCCCCGCAGATGAAAGACCTTGAGGAAATGATGGCCGTCGGCAGCTCTGCAAAGGTCAACCTGATCGCCCTCATTGATCGCAATCCCAAGGGCGAAAATCCCGAGGACCGCGGATTCACCAACCGTGCGGTCGGCGGGCTGCCAAACTGGACGACCGCGAAATATGTGGTCATCGAAAAGGGCAAGCTGCGCGAGATGTCTGACTGGGGCGAGATAAATATGGGTGACCCGGCGAACCTGAAAAAATTTCTTGATATGACCGTAAAGCAGTTTCCGGCCAAACGTTACGGCCTTGTTTTCGGTGATCATGGAGCCGGATGGCCGGGTATCCTGAGCGACGAAACGTCCGGCGACGATGGCATCGATATGACTGAGATGCCGGTCGTATTAAAGGATTTTATGTCGAGGAACGGCAAGCTCGATCTGATCGGGTTTGACGCCTGTCTTATGGCAAATTTCGAGGTCGCGCGGACGGTCGCCCCGTTTGCAAAGACGATGGTCGCCTCCGAGGAGCTCGAGCCCGGCGACGGCTGGAACTACACACCGCTAATGACAAAACTGACGCAAAACCCCGAGATGGACAGCTTTGCTCTCGGCAAGACAATCGTCGATACTTACCGCGACTATTATTTCTCGCCCGCCGAACGCGAGCACAGCTCATTCGTCACATTGAGCGTCATCGACCTCGCTAAGATTGACGCGCTCGCCGCTGCTATCAGCGACCTCGCGGTTTCCAACCAGGCGTTCATAAAGACCGGCGGCCGTCCTTCGGTGCTCAAGGTTGCTCAGGCACGGTCGCGTTCTGACGAATTCGGAAAGAACGATGAAGGTCCGACGAACAATTTCGACATTGTAAACTACTCGGAAAATATTAAAGCCCAGTCGCCCGAGGCCGCAAAAGCCGCTGACGCAGTGATCGCCGGCGTTAAAGCCGCTGTCGTTTATAAGGTCAACGGCCCGACGCATGCGCGAGCGAACGGCCTGTCGATCTACTTCCCGCCAAAGAAAGAGGTTTTAATTGATTCGGGCTACGATAAGACACCGTTCTTTTCTTCGTTTAAATGGCCTTTGCTGTTGGGCGAGATCTTTGGACTGCTTGGCAAAGACACCCAGGGCCCGCAGATCCAGAACGTCCAGACCACCGACAAGGACATCGCCAAGGACGACATCGTTCAGGTTACAGCTCAGGTTAATGCCGACGACGTTGACGAGGCAACATTTGTCCTCGCCGTTAACGAAAAGGGCCGTTCGATCATTATCGGCGCGATCCCGACCGCACCTGACGAAAAGGGCGTACTCCATGAGACCTGGGACGGCAGTTGGTTTACGATCAGCGACGGCAAGAATCAGCAGATCTGCCCGGTATCGGGATTTGAGAAACTGGACGGAGGCAAGGACGAATATCTGGTCGAGGTCCCTGCTCAGATCCGCTATCACGGCGGCAAACAGTGGCGTGAGATCACGCTTTATTTTGTTCTCGATTTTAAGGAAACGGACGCCACGGGCACGTTCGTTTCCGCGTTTGAATACGTCAAGGGTAATCCCCGCGAGATCGAGTTTGAGGTCGGCGACGATATTCGCCCCGTCTATCTGGCGGTTGACGATAAAGGAAACCCCGAAAACATCGCCTCAAGCGACCCGGCCGACATCCTGCATATCG
>JAYVDQ010000411.1:0-2300 GCA_043749325.1 Chloracidobacterium sp.
TACAGAAACGATATAGTTGAGGTGCGGATCGAAGATGGGTCGGTCAATCCTATAAATACTAAGAAATGGTTTGCCGTCTTGCGGGTCGCCTGGCTTGCGGACGGCAGCGCTCTGATCGCAGCCTGCCAGGAGCTGGGTTCAAACACGACTCAGATCTATGAGATCTTGTATCCGGGCGGTGACGCTCGAAAGATCACTAACGACCTGAACTCATATTCCGATATTAGCCTGACGGCCGATTCAAGCTCGATGGTGACGGTGCAGGAGAACAGCGTTTTGAACATTTGGTCGGCTCCGGACGGCGATGCGGGTCACGCCCGGCAACTGACGCGCGGCCCCGCAAAATTTGAGGGAATCTTTGGCCTGCGCTCGGCTCCCGATGGAAAGATCGTTTACTACTCGCTGATAAACAGTACTCCAAGCATCTCGATCATGAATGGAGACGGGAGCAATCCGCGGCAATTGACTCAAAATCTTAGTATATTTCCGGCGATATCGCCCGATGGACGCTACATTGTTTTCAGTTCTCGACAGTCGGGGGCCTCTGGTCTTTGGCGGATGGATATTGACGGCGGCAACCTTAAACAATTGACCAATGATGGAGCTGTTTATTCCGACTTTTCATCTGACGGGCGCTGGGTCATCTATTCGGTTGCGCCCTCGGACCTGAGCAGGCTGTGGAAAGTCTCGATGGATGGCGGCGAATCTGTGCCGATCACTGACAACGGCTATTATGCAAATCAGCCCGCCGTCTCGCCCGACGGTAAAGCGATCGCCTGCTTTTACCGTGAGCAGGAGAACTCGCCGTGGCGAATAGCCATCATTCCATTTGAAGGAGGACAGCCCGGCAAACTGTTCGATGTTCCCCCTGGATACAACACAACCATAATTCCGAATACAGCTGCCAGAGTGGCGCCTCAGGCTCTTCATTGGCTGTCCGATAGCCGCTCGCTCGCGTACATAGTCACCCGCGACGGCGTCTCAAATATCTGGAGTATGCCCATCGACGGCGGTGCACCAAAACAGTTGACCAATTTCACTACCGATCAGATCGCGTGGTTCGACCTCTCCCGCGACGGCAAGCCAACCCTTTTCTCACGCGGCGCCACGACCAAAGACGTCGTCCTGATCAGCGGATTCAAAAAATGAAACTCGAAAAAGGCACAAAACTTGGCCATTACGAAATTCTCTCGCAGATCGGTGCGGGCGGGATGGGTGACGTTTACCTTGCAGAGGATACGCGGCTCCATCGAAAACTCGCGTTAAAGGTCCTGCCCGCAGACGTGGCTTCGAATAAAGACCGTATGCGACGGTTTAATCAGGAGGCGGTCGCGGCGGCGGCGCTTAATCATCCGAACATTGCACATGTTTACGAGATCGGCGAGGCGGACGGCATTCATTTCATCGCGATGGAATTTATCGACGGCTTGACGCTGCGCGACAAGATCCACCGTGACCGCCCTGATCTTAGAAAGGTCCTCGGGTATTTGCAGCATGTTGCCAAGGCACTGGCAAAGGCCCACTCGGCGGGAATCGTCCACCGTGACCTCAAGCCCGAGAACATAATGGTGACGCGTGATGATTACACCAAGATACTCGATTTTGGCCTCGCAAAGCTGATCGAACCCGACAATGCGCTCGGAACCCGCGACCCAGCCGGCAGCGAAATGGCGACCGCGATGATGCAGCAGCATTCCCTGCCCGGAACCGTTCTGGGCACGGTCGGCTATATGTCACCGGAACAGGCCCAGGGCCGCGTCGCAGAGATCGATCACCGGTCGGATATTTTCTCGTTCGGCTGCATTCTTTTTGAGGCGGCGACCGGGCAAAAGGCATTTGAGGGGAAAGACGTGATCGACTCGCTTCACAAGATCGTCCACGCTCCAACGCCGCAGATAACTGATGTCAACCCAAACGCTCCGGCCGACTTGCAGCGTATCGTACGCCGCTGTCTCGCAAAAGATCCGGACAAACGCTATCAATCGATCAAGGATGTGGCGATCGAGATAGAGGACCTGCGTCATGAACTAAAAGCGGCGGCCGATCTGGATAGTTCGGTCTCTCCGTCGTCAGTTGCGGCATTGTCTTCTGTGGGTTTCCAGCAGGTCAGCACTGACATCTCGGTCCTATCGGATGCCGGTACATCTCAGATCGACGCGGCCCGGACGACTTCGAGTGCGGAATACCTCGTTTCGCAGGTGAAAGAGCACAAAAAGGGTGTCGTGGTTGGGCTTGGGTTGTTGGTACTGGTGATTGCGGGCGTTGCTTTCGGGGTTTACAAATTCTCGGGCAGAAAGGAC
>JAYVDQ010000412.1:0-3110 GCA_043749325.1 Chloracidobacterium sp.
GGACGCGGTCGTTTATGAGCAGGCCGGTTATATACACCTCCTCGATACCAAAACGGGAAAATCAAAGCAGCTCAATATTGAAGTAACAGGTGATCTGCCATGGGCGCGGCCGCAGTTCAAGAAGGTTGGCGATTCGATAAGAGCCGCAGTACTTTCGCCGGGTGGAATTCGAGCGGCTTTTGAAGCACGCGGTGAGATATTTACTGTACCCTCCGCGAAAGGTGATTACCGAAACCTGACAAATAGCCCGGGTGCACATGATCGTGATCCGACGTGGTCTCCGGACGGGACTCAGATAGCATGGTTCTCCGATGCGAGCGGCGAGTACCAAATAATGGTCGGCGAGCCATCGGGGCTCTCCCAGCCGCGAGCGATCCCACTGCCATCCAACGGTTATTTTTCGAATTTGGAATGGTCTCCAAACGGGCAGCAATTCGTTCTCGACGACAATCACAATAACCTCTGGACGATGGATGTTAAGACCGGATCGGCCGTTAAGATAGACACGGACGATAATGGAGATCCAACACGCTCCCTTGATCCGTCATGGTCGCCTGATTCGAAGTGGATAACCTATACAAAAAATCTCAAGAGCCGCATTCGGGCCGTCTTTGTCTACTCGCTTGCGGAGCAGAAAGCTCATCAGATAACGGACGGTCTCGCGGATGCCATTTCGCCTGCCTTTGATGCCGGCGGCAAGTATCTCTATTTCCTCGCCAGTACCGATTACGGCCCGCATACCAGCTGGCTCGATATGAGTTCACTGGATAAACCGACACGCAGGGCTATCTATCTGGTGGTATTGAGTTCGGGAGAACCTTCACCCTTTTTGCCGGAAACGGGTGACGAGCCCCCGGCCCCGCCCGCAGGCGGCGATGCCGCGAAACCAAAACCCGCGGCGGCCGATACAATGAAGATCGACTTTGACGGTATCAGCCAGAGGATACTGCCGGTTAGTGTTCGGCCCGCCGATTTCGGTAATCTCACCGCCGGTCCCGCGGGAACGGTCTTCTATACGGAATCGACAACAGGTGTCCCGACGTTACGGCTGAATCGTTACCAGTTAAAGCCCGGTGCGGCCGCTCCGTTTCTTGAAGGGATCACCCGCTATACCATCTCGGCCGATAGGAAAAAACTTATGTACGGAGCTGGTCCCGGACGTTGGGGTATTGTTGGTACCGATGCCCCAGCGAAAGTTGGTGACGGGCCGCTCAATGTTGCTCAACTTGAGATGCGGGTAGATCCGCGAGCGGAATGGGCAAATATTTTTCGTGAGACCTGGCGGATCCAGCGCGAGTACTTTTATGACGCGAAGATGCAAGGTGCCGATTGGAACGCGATCTATAAAAAATACCTTCCTCTACTTGCACATGTCGGCCACCGGACCGACCTTGGTTATCTTATCGCTCAGATCGGTGGTGAACTGACGGTCGGACACTCGTACCTGGCAGGCACCGGCGACGTTCCGAGCGATGATCCGGTGTCGGTCGGCCTGCTGGGTGCCGATGTAAAGGTAGAAAACGGCAGCTACCGAATAAGCCGCATCTACAACGGCGAGAATTGGAATCCTGAGCTAAGGGCTCCACTCAGTGCTCCGGGCATCAACGTTTCCGAGGGCGATTATATTCTCGCCGTCAATGGTAAGCCGCTCGATTCGAAAACTAACTTCTACAGCCTTTTCGAAAATACCGCTAACCGTCAGACGGTGCTCAGGGTAAACAATAAGCCGTCGCCGGATGGTTCGCGGCTAGTCACGGTGGTGCCGATCGCAAGCGAAGGCGGCCTCCGTACCAGGGCCTGGATCGAGGACAATCGCCGCCTTGTAGACAAACTGTCCGGTGGCCGCCTGGCGTACGTTTGGCTTCCGAACACCGGTGGTCCGGGCTACACGTCTTTTATTAGATACTTTTATTCGCAGCAAAATAAGGAAGGAACGATCGTTGACGAACGCTACAATCAGGGCGGAATGGTTGCGGATTTTATAGTTAATGAACTTGACCGGAAACCGATGGGCTTTTTCGCTCTTCGCGACGGAAATACTTTCTACTCGCCGATATCAGGGGTCTACGGCCCGAAGGTCATGCTGATCAACGAATCCGCAGGGTCCGGCGGGGACGCTCTGCCGTTTTATTTCCGGGTTCGAAAGCTTGGACCTCTCGTAGGAACCCGCACCTGGGGTGGCCTGGTTGGAACACTAGGAACGCCACAAACGATAGACGGCGGCGGAATCACCGCTCCGATTCTTGCGTTCTACAATCTGGAAGGAAAATGGGACGTCGAGAACGTCGGTATAACTCCTGATATAGAGGTAAAGAATTCGACGGCGGAGTTTATTAAAGGGCACGACTCGCAACTCGAACGGGCCGTTGCGGAAGGCTTGAAGCTGCTCGAAAAAGAACCTATGAAGCGTATGCCCCGTCCGGCTCCGATCGACCGAACCTCAAAGAAGCCGGGTAATTAGCGGTTTTACGTAAAGCAGCCGGTTCGCCGGGTTCGAGATTTATCGATAACTAAAAGGAAAGAATGAAGATAGCAATAACTCTTTTTTTGCGCATCCTGGTGACATTAGCTTGTTTTGCGGCCGTCGCGCCGCTGGCCGCCCAACAGACCGAGGCTCCATTCACGCGGACCGAGGTGATGGTACCGATGCGCGACGGGGTACGGCTTCACACTTTCATTTACGTTCCGACCCGGAATAACGAGAAACTGCCGATACTTTTTCTCCGCACGCCGTACGGCACCGGTGACATGAGCCCCGCCCAGCTTGCAGGAGCGCTCCCGGAACTGACGGCGGATGGTTACATCATCGTCAATCAGGATATTCGCGGCCGGTTTAAGTCCGAGGGCCAGTTCGTCATGCTCCGGCAGCCTCGGGACCCGAAAGACAAAAGCGCGATCGACGAGAGCACGGACGCCTACGACACGATCGAATACCTGCTAAAGAATACTTCGAATAACGGGCGTGTCGGGATGGCCGGCACGAGCTATGGCGCGTGGCTGACGGTCATGGCCGCGCTCGATCCTCATCCAGCGCTCCAGGCGGCCGTTCCGGCGGCGTCACCGGCCGACATGTGGATCGGCGACGACTTTCATCATAACGGCGCGTTTCG
>JAYVDQ010000413.1:0-2173 GCA_043749325.1 Chloracidobacterium sp.
TGCTCGTCGCCGAAAAGCTCAAGGTCGAACGTCAGCTTGTTAACGCCATTGTGACTGTTGGTCTGATGACCTTGAATCAGGTCGGGATCGAGGCTTTCAAGGCCGCTGGCGGTGATGTCGAAAAACCGAGCGGTCTGATGACAAAAAAGCCGGACCAGATCGACACGTCGCACCGTTTTCTCTACGGCCACCGTTTCTGGAAAACCGTCAAGGCGGCCATCGAGGCCGAGTCGGTCGTATTTACGGATCAGACGCACTCGCTCAACGAAGAGATCAAGCAGATCGGAATGCTCGTCGCCGAAAAGCTCAAGGTCGAACGCCCGCTCGTTAACGCAATTGTGACTGTTGGTCTGATGACCTTGAATCAGGTCGGGATCGACGCTTTCAATGCCGCAGCCGGCGAAGTCGAAAAACCGTCAGGCATCATGACAAAATCGCCGAACGCGATCGTCGAGTCTCGCGCTAAAGACGATTCTCAGGGCATTCTCGGGTTCCTCAAGACAATAAACAAAAAATTCTCGGTCAATTACATTGCCCCTTTCGCGACTGGCAAGTTCCCGGTCATGAATGAGCAGGAGATCGCTTCGGCGTCGGCGAATGACCGTTCGCAAAATTGGCAGGAGATGGACAGCCGCTGTTGGGAAGGCCCAGTACCGGTGGAATGCACCGCCGCCTCGTGCGGCACATGCTGGGTCGGCGTACTCGGCGGCCAGGAGAAACTAGACGAGGTCAAACCTCGCGAACGCCGCCAGATGAAGGTTTTCGGCTACAATCAACCCGACGAGGCCCGGCCGTTCATGCGTCTCGCGTGTCAGGCACGGGCCGCCGGCAACGTAACGCTCGTCATCCCGCCGTGGAACGCGGTCTTTGGCAAAAAAGTATATAACAACGTAGCCGAAGTCGAACTCGAACCGGCCACCACGTCCGCCAGGGTCCTCCGCGAAACCATCGCATCCGCCGCCGCGGGCGAATAAAGCAGTTTTTGCCACAGATGCACACAGATAAAAGCAGATAAGATCAAAGGATATTTTTCAGATTTTATTCTTAGCCGCGTTTATCTGTGTGTATCTGTGGCTAATTTTCCTTTTCCACTCTCCACTCTCCCCTCCCCACTCTTCCCTCTCTTCCGTGAATGTACGCTACCGTACCGATGAATTTATCGATTTGAGATCAAATATAAATTAAGGCATCCCGCGCATAGGTGACGCGGAGACCTAATCTACGTTGGAACCGGACATTGTCCGATTTCGACAAGCTCCTCCCCCGAAAATGTATTATGGCCACTGTCCTAAAATCAGTTCAATCTCGAACCAGTGTGGAGGCCGGTTATCTTCCGGCCCGCTCAACCGACCCATTGCACAGAGCGGCGACGCTTATTAACCGCGACCTCAGCTTGATCGAGTTTTTCCGACGGGTGTTGGACGAGGCTCGCGACGAGTCGCAGCCGTTGCTCGAACGTCTCAAATTCCTTGCCATTTTGTCGGCGAATCTGGACGAGTTTTTCATGATCCGTGTGTCCGGGCTGATGGAAAAGCTCGGTACGCGTATCGATGTTTCGCCCGACGGCTATACGCGGCCGGAGCTGCTGGCCGAGATCAAGCTTCGCGTGACGGAATTGATCGAACAGCAAATGGAATGCCTACAACGCGATATTATCCCCGCTCTTTCCCGCAGCGGAATCGAACTGGTCCGATATGCAGACCTGTCGGAATCGGAAAAATCGTCGGTCGACAACTACTTTATGAAATGCGTTTATCCGACGCTCACCCCGCAGGCCGTGGATCCGACGCATCCATTCCCGTATATATCAGGTGGCAGCATCAATTTGGCCTTTATCAACAAGCCGAAATTAAACAAGCGAGTCGCCCGGGCGATGCAAAATTTTACCGATGAGTTTTTTGTTCGGATAAAGATACCGCAATTTGTCGAGCGGTTTGTGCATGTTTCGGGCAGCGACGGCAAGTGGGTCTTGATCGAGGAGGTTGTCGCCGCAAATGTCGGGATGTTTGCCCCGGATGCCGATCCGGATGCGATTTATCCGTTCCGCATTACTCGCGACGCCGACGTCGATCTTCGCGAGGCCGAGGCTGACGATCTGCTCCAGACGATGGAGGAAAACCTAAAGCAGAGGCGTTTTGGCGATGTTGTCCGCCTCGAGATTACGCACCGGATG
>JAYVDQ010000414.1:0-2885 GCA_043749325.1 Chloracidobacterium sp.
ATTGATCGCCCCGATCGCCATGGAAAAAGGCCTCCGCTTCGCCATCCGCGAAGGCGGCAGAACAGTCGGTGCCGGTACCGTTTCGGATATTGTTGAATAGCTGACAGCGATAAGCTATTAGCTATAAGCCAAAATCTTGCTTATTGCCAATCGCTTATAGCTAATTGCTGAGAAATTTATGTTAAACGAAAAGATTCGCATCAAGTTAAAGGCCTACGATCATCGCGTTTTGGACCAGTCCACGGCGGAGATCGTTGAAACGGCGAAGAGAACGGGGGCAAGGATCGCAGGGCCGATACCCCTTCCTACGGTCAAGAACAAATGGACGGTCCTCAGATCCCCGCACGTCGATAAAAAATCGCGTGAGCAGTTTGAGATCAGGACGCACAAGCGTCTCATGGACATTCTCGATCCGACGGCCGAAACGGTTGATGCGTTGATGAAATTGGACCTGCCGGCCGGTGTTGATGTAGAGATCAAGGCGTTTGGTAAGAATTAGTTCGTGGATCGTTGTTCGTAGTTCCTTGCATAAAAGCTCAACGGACGGACGTTACCGCAAAGTGCGACGAACAACGAACGACTGACAACGAACATTTAAGATTATGATTAGTGGAATCATTGGTAGAAAAGTCGGAATGACGCAGCTCTTTGCTGAGGATGGCACGGTAACCCCGGTTACGGTCATCAAAGCGGGACCTTGCGTTGTCATCCAGACGAAAAGTGCGGCCGGCCGCGATGGTTATAATGCCGTCCAGCTCGGCCTTGTCGAGGACAAGCCGATCCGTCTGAAAAACGTTTCGAAGCCGCTTCGCGGACACTTTGAAAAAACGGGCGGCGGTACGCCTCCGACCCGCGTTTTGAGGGAGTTTCGCCTGGGCGAAGAGCCGGATGCAGCGATCGGTGATCAGATCAAGGTTGACGTCTTTGCGGACGGCGACAAGATCGATGTCGTAGGTCGTTCGAAAGGACGCGGTTTTGCCGGCACGATCAAACGCCACAACTTTCAGCGTGGCCCTGAATCGCACGGTTCGATGAACGTTCGTGCACCGGGTTCGATCGGCCAGTCGGCTTATCCTTCGCGTGTTATTAAAGGAACGCGTTCGTCGGGACACATGGGCGACGAGCGTGTCACGATCCAGAATTTGACCGTGGCAAAGGTGGATGTTGACAACAACCTATTGATGGTTCGCGGTGCTGTACCGGGACCGAACGGCGGTCTTGTAATTGTAAAGAAAGCTTAATAGTTCCGGGTTCCGAGCTCCGGGTTCCGAGTTTTAACTCGAAACTAGAAACTTTGAACTCGCAACTCGAACGGAGATAGATTATGCCTACCGCAAAGGTTCGCAATTTGAAGAATAAAGAGGTCGGCGAGGTTACGCTGTTGGATGCCGTTTTCGGCGTCGAGCTTAACGAAGCCCTTATCCACGCGGCGGTGATGAATTACCAGGCCAACGGACGCCAGGGAACTTCGGCGACGAAGACCCGTGGCAACGTGTCGGGTTCGGGCCGCAAGCTGTGGAAGCAAAAGGGAACGGGACGCGCGCGCATCGCGTCGATCCGGTCGCCTTTGTGGAAGGGCGGCGGTAACGTTCACGGCCCGCAGCCACGCGACTGGTCATATCAGATGCCCAAGAAAATGCGTCGCGGTGCTTTGCGTTCGGCCCTGTCAGAGCGTTTGCGCGAAGGCAATTTGCTGATCATCGACGAATTTACATTCAAGTCGCCTAAGACCAGTGAGTTTGTCAGTACCGTCAGCGGACTCGCACTTGCGACAAGCAAAAAGCCGGTCAAAACGCTGATAGTCGATTCGCTTGATAATCTGAATTTGATCCTGTCGTCGCGAAATGTCGAAAAGACCAAGGTTACAAACAGCTTTGGACTAAATATTTACGACATTATCTATCACGAAAAGCTTTTGATCTCGAAGACGGCGCTTGAGGAACTTACGAGTTTGCTCGATCCGAAACGGGAGTCGGGTTCAGCGGCAGTAGCAGTGGCAGTAGCAGCGGAAGAAAAGCCGAAAGCGAAGGCCAAGAAAGAAGCAGCGGCGGAACCAGTGGCGGAAGCAGCCGAAGAAAAGCCCGAAGCGAAGGCCAAGAAAGAAGCAACGGCGGAACCAGTGGCGGAAGCAGCGGAAGAAAAGCCGAAAGCGAAGGCCAAGAAAGAAGTAGCGACGGAACCATTGGTAGAGGCAGCAGAAGAAAAGCCGAAAGCAAAGAAAGAGGCAAAGCCAAAAGCAGAGAAGGCCGCAAAGCCGAAAGCTGAGAAGGTTGAAGCCGCTCCGGCGGAAGAAACACCGGCTGTAGAAGAAACTTCGGTGGCGGAAACAACCGAGGAGGCTACCGACAATGAGTAATTTAGCTGTATGGGACATTTTGAAATCGCCGGTCGTCACCGAAAAGAGCGTAATTCTTAAAGAGGATTCGACGGACGAAGACAGCGGCCGTGTTCAGGGCCAGGTATTGACCTTTAAGGTTGATAAAAAGGCGACGAAACCGGCGATCAAGGCCGCGATCGAAGAGATATTTAACGTCAAGGTCGCCGCGGTTCGCACGATCCAGTACGACGGCAAAGTTAAAAAGCGCGGACGCATCGAAGGACGCCGCCCAGCGTGGAAAAAGGCTTATGTGACCCTCAGAAAGGGCGAGCCGATGGTTGATTACGCGGAAGCGATCTAGGAACAGTTGTCAGTGGTCGGTTGTCAGTTGTCGGAGAAGACAAATGCTGACAACTGAAAACTGACAACCGACAACTGACTATGGGAATCAAGAGATTAAAACCGACATCGCCGGCACGACGCTATCAGACATATCTGACGCGGGACGAGTTGACGAAGGGAGCAACACCCGAGAAATCGTTGCTCGAACCGAAGAAAAAGATTTCGG
>JAYVDQ010000415.1:0-2635 GCA_043749325.1 Chloracidobacterium sp.
AACGGCCTTTAGCGGTGGTCGGTTTTGCCTTCATCACGGCACTGATAAGGACCTTTGTATTTTCGGCCAACTTTGTGTCGTCAAACGAGACTTTGCCGACCGGCGAGTGAATAACGCCCGTCTTATCGACGCGGTATTCGACCTTACCGGCCTTGGTTTCCTCGATGGCGGTTTTCACATCCATCGTCACCGTTCCTGTTTTCGGATTTGGCATCAGCCCTCGAGGACCGAGGAGCTTGCCTAACTGGCCGACCTTGCCCATCATGTCGGGCGTGGCGATCAGAGCGTCAAATTCGAGCCAGCCACCCTTGATTTTTTCGACGAGTTCGTCACCACCGGCAACGTCCGCACCAGCCTCTTCGGCTTCGCGAATCTTGTCACCCTGAGCGACAACAACGACCACCTTGGCCGCTCCGCCCAGACCGTGCGGCAGAACGATCGTTCCGCGAACGAGCTGATCGGCCTTTCGCGGGTCAACGCCAAGCCACATTGTCAATTCGACGGTTTCGTCAAATTTCGCAAATGCGATCTCTTTCAATTTCGCAACCGCTTCTTCAAGCGTATGCTTCTTATGCGGCTCCACTTTTTCGAGAGCCGCAAGATATTTCTTGCCTCTTTTCATTTTACCTCCAGGTGTTGACGGGATTCTATGAATCCCTCCCTAATTGACGCGGCGATGGCGTGACGCAGAGACGCCGGGAATAAAATCCCTGTGTCGCTGCGTCTCTCCCTCTCCGCGTCGGTCCTATTCTACTGTCAAACCCATGCTCTTCGCCGTTCCCTCGATCGTCCGCATTGCGGCGGCGAGGTCGGACGTATTAAGATCGACCATTTTCAGTTTAGCGATCTCTTCGATTTTGGCTTTCGAAATGGTACCGACCTTTTCGCGGTTCGCCTTGCCCGAGCCCTTTGCGATTCCCGATGCCTTTCTCAAAAGGTCGGCCGCTGGCGGGGTTTTCGTCTCGAACGTGAACGAGCGATCCGCATAAACTGTGATCACGACCGGTATTTTCATATCCGGGTCGTCGTTTTGCGTTTTGGCGTTAAACGCTTTGCAAAACTCCATGATGTTCACGCCGTGCTGGCCCAGAGCCGGGCCGATCGGGGGCGCCGGATTCGCCTTGCCGGCGGGAATCTGCAACTTAATATAACCTTCTATCTTCTTTGCCATAACTTTTTCGATTAACGATCCCTTGCGGGAATGTCCTCATTTTTCTTCAATTATTAATTGTTGATTACATATTATTAATTGGTTCCAATGACAAATTATTTATTTACAAACAATTAACAATGACCAATTAATAATTAACAATTCATTCTTCCTCTGCGAAAGTGACTTTTTCCACTTCTAAAAACGTCAATTCGTACGGTGTCGAGCGGCCAAAGATGGTGATCGAAACCTTGAGCGTCGCCTTGTCCTCGTTGATCTCTTCGACCTTGCCGGTAAAGCTCGCGAACGGCCCCGATTTGATCCTGACGACCTCGCCAACCTCGTACGTGAACTTTGGTTTCGGCTTTTCGGTCGCGACCTCGATATTGTGAACGATTTGGTCGACCTCAGCCTGTGTCAGCGGTGTCGGCGTTTTTCCACCCAAAAATCCAGTCACTTTCGGTGTCGATTTGATCGCGTGAAACACGTTATCGGGGATCTTGCCCTTATCGTCACACTCGACCTCGACCAGCACGTAGCCCGGATAGAACATCCGTTCCGAGACGTGCTCTTTATTGCCGCGCATCTCGACGACCTTTTCTTTCGGCAGCAGGACGGATGTTATCTGCTCGGCCAGCTCAAGATCACGAACGCGGGCCCAGAGGCTCTCGACAACCTTGTTCTCATGCCCCGAATAGGTGTGGATAAAATACCACTGCTTCATCTCAAATATCCTTATACTCCGGCGATCTTATTGATCACCCATGTAAGAGCTTCCAAAATTAAAACCCAGCCCCGATCGACCAAAAACAGATAGGCGGCGAAGAACATCACGCTGACGATGACAATGATCGTCGTGCTCTGAACGTCGCTCGACGACGGAAATGACGTTTTATCAAGTTCGGCGCGGGTCTTTTTGACAAACTCGCCTATTCCCTCTTTATGTTTTCCCTCAATGGGGGCGACAGCTTCTGACACTTCTTCTTTCTCCTATAAGTTGGCAGGGGTACCAGGACTCGAACCCGGACCTAAGGTTTTGGAGACCTCCATGCTAACCATTGACACCATACCCCTTTAATAATGGTAAATGGATAGTGGTGAATGGTGAATGAAGAAATATTCATTCACCATTCACCATTCACCATTCACCATTCACAATTATTTGTTTTCCTTATGCACCCTGTGGCAGCGGCAGCGGCGGCAAAACTTTTTAAGCTCAAGCCTGTTTGGCGTGTTCTTTTTGTTCTTTGTCGTCACGTAATTACGCTCTTTGCACTCAGTGCACTGCAATATAATGTTATCTCTTGGCATATCTTTTCTCGGTTGTCAGTTGTCGGCATCAGAATCTTTCTGACAACTGACAACCGGCAACTGACTACTGTTCATTATTCAACAATATCCGAAACGGTACCGGCACCGACTGTTCTGCCGCCTTCGCGGATGGCGAAGCGGAGGCCTTTTTCCATGGCGATCGGGGCGATCAAT
>JAYVDQ010000416.1:0-7099 GCA_043749325.1 Chloracidobacterium sp.
TTTCCGCGGCTTCCCGCGTGTCGAAGGTCCCGAGATTTTTTCGTTTCCCTGTCTTCTCGTCCTTCTTTTTTGAATACAGCCTGTATTCGCCCGATTTTAGTTTCCTGATCATAGTGTCCTCCTCGGTTTTGTAAAAGATTTTATAAACCAAATAACGCGGAGTCCGTATTACATCAAACATAAGGCTTGATCGTCCAGTCCGACCCGCATTCGCTCTCGGCATTTCGTGTAAACGGGCCGTTATCAAATTTCCCCCAATTTGCCGAGGCCTATCAGTGCAAAACCGGCAGCAAGATGGTGCGGGACACTCGATGTAAGGTTTGGTAAGATTGTTACGAAAAAGAGGCGATGCCCATTCCAGGGTGTCGCCTCTTTTAATACTGAGAGATCATTCAAGCCCCACAAAATCCACATTTGTAAGGTTGTCATTTGCCAACAGAGATCGTGATGCGAAGCGATACAGTCTTGATGAAACGTTTATCATATAGGTTTGACCAGCCGCGACATTTTCGAACGAATAAAAGCCGAATGAGCCGGTCGTGACTGCACGAGTAGCACCTTGCGGATCGATGATCCAGACCGTCGCGCTTCTAAGACCTCGGCCGTCAGGGGTTGTAATGCGGCCGGAAATAATGACATTATTAGACACATCTTCCCGGACTCTTACGCTAAACACTCCTGTCGAAGTCGCGGCGTGTAGAAATCTTCCTGAGGCGTCAAACGCCAAATCATTAACTTGGAAATTGGTCAATCCATTGTTAAAGGCGCTCCAGGTTGCCCCATCATCGGTGCTTTTATAAACACCTGTGTCAAAACTTGCCGCATACAGATTTGTTTTATTGACGGGATCTACTGCCAATGCCACCACTCCATTTAAGCCCGGGGAACTGCGGAACATCCAATTCTTCCCGCCGTTCGTGCTTTTATAGACCCCGGCAAAAGTTGCGCCATAGATAATATTCGAATCGCTGGAATTTATCTTCAGAGCATGAGTAATTAGTCCCCCGGTGTTTATGTAGTCTAATCTTGTCCAAGATGAGCCTCCATCAATGCTTTTGTATAGAGTAGAAAAATAGTCTTCATAGAAGTCAAAAGCCGTATAAATGACGTTTGGATTTTGCGGATCAACCGCAATCAAATTAAAAGCAGCCATCTGGTCGGGAGATGGTCTGGTATTCCACGAACCGCCGCCATCCGTACTAACATATAGGCCGTATTGGTTTCCGGCATAGATAATGTTCGGATTGCTCGGAGCAATCGCTAACGAATAAACAAAACTGGCGGGGAAACTGACCCAATACCAATTAGCGCCGCCGTTTGCAGTTTTGAATACTCCACCACGGGTTCCCGCGCAGAGTATATTCGGATTGCTCGGATCAATTGCCAGGCTGTTGATAGTTAAATTGCCGAGACCCTGGTTGTATGCACTCCAGCTTGCGCCGTTATTGATACTTTTGAATATCCCCAGCCCGGATTGAGGATAGACATTGCCGGTTCCGGCATAGATGATGGCGGGATTAATTGGGTCAACAACTATCTTGCGAACATCTGCATTCGGCCCGTTGATGCTCCAGACATTTAAAGCCGGTTGCGCCGCGTTTTGTTGAACCAGCAAGAGAAGGACCAGCAAAATTGCAAGCGGCATTCTCTCTGCCGCTATTGGCATCAAATTAAATAAACAAGTAAATCTGCTTAACATAAATCCTCCCTTTACGATTTTCCTGGTAACAAACACTATTCAAGCCCCACAAAATCCACATTTGTAAGGTTGTCATTTACAACCAAATTCCGTGACGCGAAGCGATAGAGCCTCGAACTTACTCCGATCACATACGCAGCATCGACCGGGACATTGCCAAACGTGTAAAAACCGAATGAGCTGGTCGTTACGCTTCGACTGACGCCGAGCGAATCGGTGAGCGTAACTGTAGCATTGCGCAGGCCGCGGCCGTCGGGCGTTGTCACTCGGCCGGAAACCGAAACTATCGCCGTATCTTCCCGCACTCTTACACTAAATACACCCGCCCCAGTCGCGGCGTGTAAAAATCTTCCTGAGCGGTCAAACGCTAACTGCCTAACTTCCAGGTTCGTCAACTGGTTATTAAATGCGCTCCACGTCGCTCCGTCATCTGTACTTTTATAAACGCCGGTATAACAAAAGCAACCAACGTTGACAAATGCGCCCACATAGAGCGTTCGGGGATTAAGCGGATCGATCGCTAAGGCCAAGGTCTCCGTGTTCTCTGCGTTGGGTCCCGGAGAACCGCGCCATGCCCAATTCACACCGGCGTCCGTGCTTTTGTAGACACCATAGCCAGTTGCGATATAAATGATATTTGTATTGCGGGCGTCTATACTCATGTTATACGTATCGACTCCTCCACCTTCATTGACGATCACTCGCTTCCATGTGCTGCTTTCCATTTTTAAGAGAAGGGAAAAAAAAGTCTCATAGCCATTATTAAAACTGGCGTAAAAAGTGTCTGGATTCTGAGGATCAACCACCAGCAAATTCATACTGTCCCCGAAGCCGGGGAATGTTCGTGGGTTCCAGGTCTCGCCGCCATTTGTGGTAACAAGTAAGTCCTTTTGGGTTGCGGAATAAACCACGTTGGGATTGCTGGGAGCAACTGCTATCGGCCCAACCGTGTTGCCGGGGGAATTAGTGCGGCTCCAGTTTGCACCTCCGTCTGTTGTTTTGAAAACTCCTCCTAAATTGATCGCGAAAAGGATATTCGGATCGCTGGGAGCGATCGCCAGGCTTGTAACATAGGAGCTGCCGAGGCCTTGATTGGACACCCTCCAACTCGCCCCATTATCCAGGCTCTTAAAAACGCCGGATCCGCCGCCGGCTGCGTAAATAATGTTCGGATCGATTGCGTCGATTGCGATCGAATTAATGAACTCATTCGGCCCATTGCTGCTCCATACATTCCAGGCCGGCTGTGCCATGCCTTGTTGAACCATTAAAGAAAGAACAAGCAAAATTACGACCGGCATTACCAATGCAGCTATGGGCGTCAGATTAAATAACCAATTCAATTTCCGTAACATAAATCCTCCCTTTCCGATTTCCCGGTGACAAACATTACTCAAGCCCCACAAAATCAACATTCGTCATGTTTTCATTTACAACCAAATTCCGGGATGCAAAGCGATAGAGTCTTGAACTCACTCCGATTACATACGCATCGCCAGCGGGGACATTGCCAAACGTGTAAAAACCGAATGAGCTGGTCGTCGCCGTTCGAGTGGCACCGAGAGAATCGGTGAGCGTGACGGTGGCATTTCGCAGGCCGCGGCCGTCGGGCGTTGTCACTCGACCTGAAATCTCGACGGCGGGTGTGCGTGCGGAAAGAAAACGCGCCAAACCGATGTCCAAATCCGATTCATAGGTTTGCACCCCGCCCACGGCGAGGAGTTTGCCGTCGGGCTGTAGAGCCAGGTCAGAAATGCATCCGCCATACGAAGCCAGCAGATTCGTGACAGTTCCATTCGATCCGAACGTAGTGTCGCGCGAACCGTCGGCGTTCAGGTGAGTGATGGCGAAATAAAACGGAGGCGCGGCATTGGGGACAGCACATCCCCCGATCACGATCTTGCCGTTCGGCTGAATCAAAACCGGATCATAAGCAATACCCTCGGAAACGGGAATAACGACTTTTCCGTTTGTGCCGAAAGAGGCGTCAGGTGTGCCGTCCTGGCTAAGCCTAACAATCGTTGAAAATACAGGCATGTGCCGATTGTTAGCTACCGGAAAAATGATTTTCCCATCCGGTTGAATCGCCATTTGGTAAATATCAACCTGCGAATTATCTATATCCGGTACTAAAATACCGTTTGTGCCAAACGAAGTGTCAAGTGTTCCGTTCACGTTTAGGCGGTTCAGGAAAATTCTGAAATTTTTTAGGCCGATCAATATTAGTTTTCGGTCGGGCGAAATAGCTAAATCACTGACGTAATTAGTACTGAAGCCCTCTGATCCCGGAACTATCGTTTTGCCGTTTGTCCCAAAGGTATTGTCAACGACGCCGTCGGCGTTAAAGCGTACCAGGCCTATGCCTCGAGCTGGCAATAATATCCTTCAAAGGGGTCTTGAACGCAATTGTTTTCGGCATACCCGGCTACGACGATCCTGCCGTCCGGTTGAACCAGCATGTGCTCACCTGAATCCCAACGATCGTTGTCGGTGCCGAACGATGCAATAGCTGAGCCATTTGTCCCAAACGAGGTATCGAGCGATCCATTGCCGTTGAACCGAAGGACAATAAAAACAGTGCGATTTGCCGCGACGTATTGATTTCCGCAGACCAGAATTTTGCCGTTGGGCAAAATCACCGGACCGTCTCGAAGAAACCCAAAGGGCTGGGTTTGATAAGGAATGAGAACCCTACCATTCATTCCGAAACTGGTATCTACAGTGCCATCCCGATTGTAACGACCCAAAAAATCGGTGAAATTATTGTAATCGTGATCATAGTTCTGCCCTCGTACAACGATTTTTCCGTCCGGCTGAACGGCGATTTTTCGTGGTTCATTGTTGTCCGGAAAAAATGTAACGACTTTGCCGCCCGTTCCGAAGCTTGGATCAAGGTCGCCAGACGCTGCATCGCTGCGGAAAGATGATGCAAAGCAGAATAATCCGACGCTTGTCGCAATAATGACAAAAAAGCTCAATACGCCGGTCCAAATGCGCTTTATTCCTAAAATATAGCACTTTCGATTTGAGTGGTTCACTGATTTCTCGTTACTTTATGACTTAATTATGATTCCGACACTCACTCGCCGCCGTTTGATATCCAAAATTAAAGGTAGTAGTTACTTTGCCGGTATTAAAGCGCCAGATCCGTTTTGCCTTGCGCTCTACCCGCCGCGCACAACACTTACTGGGCATTAGCGGCGGCAACAGGAATATCACCACTCAAACCGAAATACTGGTAACTTATATTGCCATTTGAACTTTGGAGGATATACCACTCGCCGTTGCGATAAATAGCAATGTCAGTTTTGCCGTCGCCGTCGTAATCGGCAGGCACGGGTTTATCCGTCGCCACCCCCCAAATGGTTGTCGAGACTGAATTGTCGGAACTTTTTTGAATCCACCAAACGCCAGTCGACGGTCGGAATATCGCTAGGTCGATGCTGCCGTCGCCGTCATAATCGCCGGGAACCATTTTGTCACCAGCTATTCCAAACGGCTGAACACGATAAGTGTTTGTGCTGCCTTCCAGTACATACCAATTACCATCGGACGGACGAAAAACGCTGAGGTCGGCTCGTCCATCACCGTCAAAGTCGGCAGTCGCGTTCCGTTTGCCGGTGCGAGGACGGTGGTTAACACTGAGAATACATTCACGTTCACCGCTGAAACTGGCCGGATTGTTAAAGTTCCTCCAGCCTTCGGATTTACATTCGTTGATATTTATTGCCGGACCGCAGCGCCGTTCGTTGTTTGGAATGTTCACTGTCGTCGGGTTTCCCTGCGGCACAACGAAAGTGTTGTATACTTCCACGTCCACAGTACCGAGATTCTTTGCCCGGTGGACGCGTCCATCTACTTCCTCAAAACCGGTACCGGGGTTAAGGGTTTCGTCCGCTCCGCCGCACCCGTCCTCCACCGTCAGCACACCGCTCTTTACGACGTTAAAGGCATATCCCGGGTGATAATGCCAGGCAAGTAACTCGCCGGGCGCGATGGTGAGCGTCCGTACTGTTACCGTGGCGGGACCGGCAAAAAAATTCGAGCGTGGAATAGTACCAACCGCAAGGATAATAGTACTTGACGCATACGCAACGACGGCGAAAATAGCGGCGGCAAGAGCGAGGCAAACTACCACTACCAACTTGTTTCTAAAATGATAGGCCTTTAAAGATGTCCACAGATTCGTTTCGCTTTTCATTGTTTTTCTCCTGTTTAATAATGTTCCTTTTGGTCAATTGACCGTATGGATTCGGCGATGCCCATCAGCGGAAAAAACCGCATTCATTACTGTTGGTACCATCAAAAAACCGTCTTTCGCCGAATCACCGGCACTTATGAGTATTCGCGGGAGCGGGCCGGGCCAGGGAGCAACTGAATAGACGGAGCCAAAAGCGTGTATTATACTCGTTGTTGCTGACTACCCGACTTTAGATCACCTTTTTTGCGTTGTCTTGAGTATTCGAGGAGATTTCGATGAGAAATTTGTGAGTGGATTATATGTCGCTTCAAACAAACCACCTTTATGAGTTTGAAGACTTCCGTTTAGACTTTAGAGAGAAAACTTTGCGCCATGGCGATACGGTTGTTCCGATCACGCCAAAGGTATTCGAAATGCTTCATCTTTTTGTCGAGAACCCCGGGCACCTCGTTGAAAAGGACGAATTGATGCAGCGGATCTGGCCTGACCGGTTTGTCGAGGAAAGCAATCTCACCTTCAATATCAAAATGCTTCGGAAGGCGCTCGGTGATGATGCCCACAAGCCGCAATTTATCGAAACCGTCCAAAGTCGCGGCTATCGTTTTATTGCTGACGTGCACCGCCTCGAACCAAATGGCCGCGAAGACGGGCCGAACCCACGCTCCAATGGGTTTGCGGGTGTTACAGACGGCGACGGTGAAATTCCGATCCCGGCATCGTCCCGCGCATCGAGACTCGTGAGGAGCAGACCGCTCATACTCGCCGTGATCGGGATACTGATCGTTGGCGTCACCGGTCTTGCGTACTATTTCTTAGCGGCGAATAAGTCTCCGGCCGCAAATCGCAAAAAATCGATCGCCGTCTTGCCGTTAAAGCCCATCGACACGGCAAACCGCGACGCGATTTATGAGATCGGTATCGCCGACTCTCTGATCCACACACTTAATTCGATGAGAGGGTTTATTGTTCGGCCTT
Organism: Chloracidobacterium sp.; assembly: GCA_043749325.1. GTDB lineage: Bacteria > Acidobacteriota > Blastocatellia > Pyrinomonadales > Pyrinomonadaceae > OLB17. The sequence continues at coordinate 6,876 of JAYVDQ010000416.1, forward strand.
TGAGCGCGATGCGTAATTATGGCAACTTGGACCAAGATCCTCTAGTTGCCGGTCAGGAGCAAAAGGTCGATTATGTTCTCACGTCGAACTATCAATTGACGGGCAGCAAAATCCGGGTCACCGCGCAGCTTTGGAATGTTGCAAGCGGGCAAAGCGAAGAAACATACAAGATCGATAAGGACGCGGCGGATGTCCTCGCTATGGAGGACGCAATCGCCGGCGAA
>JAYVDQ010000417.1:0-3846 GCA_043749325.1 Chloracidobacterium sp.
CGGGCACATTTGAAAGAGTGTGACGACAAGTGCAACAGAGAATATACCAGCCCGAAAGGGTAATGGGTGAAACGGTGAGGTAAGAGCTCACCGGCGTGGCTGGTAACAGCCGCGGCCAGGTAAACTCCTCGCGGTGCAAGGCCAAATAGGGAAACGAGAACTGAGCTGCCCGCTCGGGTGTTGGAACGATCCAACGGCGTTTCCGGGTAGGCCGCTTGAGCCGGCTGGTAACGGTCGGCCTAGATGAATGATCGCCACTCGTGAAAGCGAGTACAAGATTCGGCTTATAGACGCGCTTCATTTCGCTTGGTATCAAGGGTTTTTCTAGCAATCTAAGGAGATAATTCTTTTATATGGCAAACCGTAAAGGTGTATTTATTGGTGCGTATGTTCCTAACGAACTCAAAGAATCCCTGCGCCGCCGTGCCGCGGCCGAGCATCGCACACTCTCACAGGAAATAACCCGAATACTTGTCGAAGCTGTCCATGGCAAGGGTTTGCCAGCCGGCAGCGTCGATCGCCGGGGCCAGGCCGTGGTTCCACGCCGCCGCGCGACCGATCCACCGATCCGCCGCCGTGCCGAGGATCTGCCGTATATTTCTGTCGAAGGGAAAAAGAAATAATCCATATTTAGAGGCATAACCCGCGCGTTGCTTGATTTCATGTCAGGCAACGCTTTTTTATTAATGGGCGAGTTTGCTACCATCGAGCGTAATGAAAGGTTCCAGCTTAGGATTTGTCCTCTTGGCCCTGATCGCCGGTTTTGCCGGTGGATTTTTGCTTGCAAACAAGCTGAACAGCTCTGAAATAGCCGCTCTTCGAGCTCAGGCGGCCCAACAGCCTGCGGCTAACTCAAACCCGTCGCAGCCAAATGGAGACACAACCCTTACAACCGAGGAGCTTAAATCTAAGATCGCCGAAGCCGACAAGAACCCGACGAATTTTGGATATCAAAAGAGCCTCGGCGTTTCGCTCTACCGTTATGCGTCGATGAAGCAGGACCAGGACCTTCTTGCCGAATCAATCCGCATCCTGACGAGGGCCAACTCGCTCGACCCCAAAGATTTTGACGTATTGGTCGCTCTCGGAAATGCTCATTTTGACGTCGCATTCTTTAAGAAGGACGCCTCGAGCTTTCAAACGGCCCGCGATCTGTATTCAAAGGCTCTCGATCTCAAGCCGGGCGATCCTGACGTACGCACTGATTTTGGCCTGACGTATTTCCTACAGGAGCCGCCCGCGTATGATAAGGCCGCCGCCGCATTGCAGCAGGTCCTGGCCGCCAACCCTAAACATGACCGCGCTCTCCAGTTTCTCGTCCAGACGTATACCAAACAAGGCAAATTGCCTGAAGCCGAGAAAGCTCTCGCAAAGCTTAAAGAGATCAATCCCGGCGACCCGTCCATTGCGGACCTTACCTCACAAATAGCGGCGGCCCGGAATAAATGAAAGAGGCAATTTTCATACTTTTCGTAGTGTTTTTACTATTCGGGTTTACCGTGATCCGTTACCGCAAGCAGATCGCGGGAATGATCGGCTTTGCCCGCGCTCTCAAGGATGCTAAGGACATGAGCCGAGCCCCCACAGCAATACCAAGCCAGGAACAGGGAAGCGTGCAACTTGTAAACTGCATGAAATGCGGCGTCTGGGTGCCCCAAAATAAGGCGAGAAAGATCGGTGATGTTTTCTTTTGCTCGGACGAATGTCTCCGGATGCAGAAGCCCGCACGTTAGTAAGGGCGTAACGCGAGCGATGATGTTATGACGTTTGATGTTAAACGTTACGCCCTTGTTTACACGCGGGCCTCTGCATTACATAAACTGCGTCAGGTACCACGCTATCAATCGCTCGCCGAAAAGCATCGAAACAAACGAGCCTATCCCCAGAAAGATGCCAAACGGTATCTGCGATTGCATATCCTTGTCCTTACGAACGATCAGCATCGCGGCTCCGGCGATCGCCCCGGTAAAGGCACCGATAAAGATGGTCAGCACCGTAAGACGCCAGCCGAGCAGGGCTCCAATGCCGAATAGCAGTTTCACATCACCCAACCCCATCGCATCGACGCCGCGCAGCAGCTTCCAGATCGCCCCGACCGCCCACAGCGAGCCGCCGCCGACCAAAGCTCCGAATAAAGCACCTGCAAGACTCACAGCCCACGCCGGGTAACCGAGCAACGACGAAATCGGCCCGTAGGTCGTGTCCGAAAAGTAATTCGCGGTAAACGCTATCGGTAATACGACCCGCACGATCACCGCAATGACGAACATCGGATACGTGATCACGTTTGGCAGAATCAGGTGCTCGGCGTCGATAAAGACGAGCGAGATCATCGCCGCCGAAAACGCCAGGGCAACCGGCAGATACGGCGTAAAACCGATCTGCCAGTACACGAACATGAAAACACCGGCCGTCAACATCTCGACCGCCGGATACCGCCACGCGATCGGCTGCTTACAACTCCGGCATTTGCCGCCGAGTATTAGCCAGCTCAGGACGGGAATATTATCGTAAAACTTGATCGGCGTCTTGCAGTTCGGACAAGCCGAATTAGGCAACACGATCGACAGCTCGTTGGGGACACGGTAGATAACGACATTGAGAAAGCTGCCGATGCACGCCCCCAAAACGAACGCAAAAATGTAGCCGACAAATTCCGGTATTCCGAGAACGGATTCAAGCGAGAAAAGAAGCATATTGATCAAACTAGACACGATCAGGCATAACATCGTAGCGGCAACCCGCTCGAAACATAATAATGCGTTGATGGGTAAAAGGGAAGATGTTCCACTGTCCCATCCGTTCCCACATGGATAAATACAACCGTTGGATTTTGGTTCGGATACTTGAAAATTTCGACAAGAACGCCACTTTTGGTTCCGATTTACAATTCGTGCCGCCCAAAAATCCAAAATTGTACTTCTTGCAACAACATGACAAGCCTTTTGATACGGTTTCCGAAGCCTTTCCGCACATCGAGCGACACAGCCGCGAGCGTAAACATGCTAGGTTTTATTTGCTTTTTAACGGGTCATATAGCTAACGGACTAAAGCTCGGTGCGATTTTGTCACAAACCCGAAGGTTGCGGTGTTAACAGTTAAGAGAGCTAGACGTATCTTTTTTCTGAAGGAGTGGCATAATATGAAGATTTTAACCATAACGACGGTCAAGCACGTTTCAAACGTATTGGTGCTAATGGCTTTGCTATGTCCAATGCAAAGTTCAAGCCTTGCACAAAACAAGTCTCAAAAAACAAAACAATCATCCGTTTCGATAAATACTAAAGCTGAAAGAGACCAGTTGATCGCTCGTCTTGAAAAGATAATTCCGCAAGTGATGAAGGATGGCGAGGTTCCGGGACTTTCTATCGCGCTGATTCGGAACGGCAAAGTTTTGTGGTATCACGGGTTCGGAGTGAAAAATGCCGAAACGAAAGATCCGGTCACCGACGATACCGTTTTTGAAGCAGCCTCGCTCAGCAAACCTGTTTTCGCCTACGCCGTTATGAAAATGGCGGAAAGCGGAAAGCTAGATTTGGACGCGCCTTTAACCAAATATCTATCCGTTTCCGATATTGAAAAATCCGATATTGAAAAAGACGACCGGTTGAATCAAATAACGGCTCGCCGAGTATTAAGTCATACAACGGGATTTCCGAATAACAGAACGGGCGGAAAGCCGCTCCAAATTTATTTCACGCCAGGCGAGAAATTTAGTTATTCGACCGAGGGCATCAATTATCTGCAAAAAATTATCGAACGCCTTGCGGGACTGCCGCTTGAAGAGTTTATGAAAAAGACCGTCTTTGAGCCGCTCGGAATGACGAACAGCAGTTACGTCTGGCA
>JAYVDQ010000418.1:0-2335 GCA_043749325.1 Chloracidobacterium sp.
AGACCGGCGACGAGTTTCGCATGCGCCACGCTGCTCGTGCCGCTATCGAGGCCGGGATCGTCGGCAAGGCGTTCGAGCGTCTGGTTCACGAAGATCTGAAAGTTTCGTACGAAGCCTTTGTCCTGGTCGCCCTTCTGGTAAGGTCAGGCGAGACGGAAGAGATCTTCGAGGCGATCAAGGATCATAAAGATGAACGGGTGAAATTTGCCCTCCTGCACGTAATGCGGGTGGTGAAGGACGAACGTTCGCTGTCCGGCCTCAACGAATTGCGAACGGGCCACACGTTTCCCACGGATGTGACCGAGCGGATAATGGACACGATCAAGAGTTTTGAACAAGTACCGGTCTGAACGGAAAGGTAGGGTCGATATGGACGAAGCCGGTAACAGGGACGAGAGGATAAAGGCCGGCTCTGTCGCGATCGATTTTTCTCTCGTCAACGAACAGAACGAAGAATGGCGGCTTTCCGAACATCTCGGAAATGTCGTCGTTTTGTTGTTCTATCCGCAGAACGAGACACTTGTTTGCACACAACAGCTGTGTTCGGTTCGCGATAACTGGGACAAATATCTTGAGACCAAAGCCGTGATCGTCGGCATTTCGCCAGGAACCCCGGCGGATCATCGGGCATTCGGTCAAAGCCTAAAACTGCCGATCCTGCTGCTTGCCGATCCCGAACGTAAAGTAACGAAAATTTACTGCAAACACTGGCTATATCCGATCAGTCTTACGCGGGCGGTGGTCGTGATCGACGCCAAAGGCATGATACGAAACCGCGACATTATGCTGAGGGCATTTAGGCCGTCGGATTCTCATTTGATCACGGATATTTACGCCGCCCGCGGCGACGCTTTTAACGACAAATACGACCAGCTCAGGAAACGCGTAAGCATCGGCAAGAATGTTTCATAGCTGCGCGTATTAGTTTTTGGAAACGAACTTTTGGGCTAAGGTGACTTCCGACAAGTCTGCATCGGCATTTTTCCAGCTTTCAAGAAATTGGAGGTAACTTTGCCGCGCCCTTTCATTGTCGCCAAGCTGCTGATAAGCCTGACCCAGATGGTAGGCCGCGAGTGGGTAATTTTGGTTAAGCAGCAAAATGCGTCGATATTCGGCGGCGGCTTCGCTTGGGCGCCCTAGTTCAAGAAAAGCATTTGCGAGACAATCTTCGTAAGCGTCAATGTCCCAAGGCTGCGGCGGGTTTTGGACGGCCTCCTGAAAATCGCCGAGAGCCTCGTCAGAAAGTCCCTTTTTTAATGCAAAATAGCCTCGATAGTAGAGTTCGAGACGTCGTGAGTTAGGGCCACCTCGTCCAAAAGGCAGATAATCAGCAAAAAAACGCTCCTCCAACTCACTCGAGCTTGCACGGCCGTTTTTTTCCACAGCTATAATATGCAATACAAGCGCCGACTCTTTTTTTATTTTGTAGACCTCTCTGGCCGCGTTTTCAGCCTCGACAAGATCTCCTTTTTTTAAATGAAGTAAAGCAATAGAGGCATAGCCACGAGCTGTTTCTGCCGTTGACGGTGCTTTGTCAATATAACGCCGGTAAAGATCGAGAGCTTTTTGATATTGTCCGATCTGGAAGCGGGTGTTGGCCAGATGTATGACCGCCACTTCGAAATCGGGGTTAAGTTCGAGAGCTCGTTCATAGTTTGCGATAGCCGACGCATAGTCACCCGACCATTGATATGTCATCCCGAGGCTGTCGTACGCATTGGGTTCGTTTGGTGCGAGGGCAATAAAGTGCTGGTGTGCCGCGATCGCTTCTTCATGTTGTCCCATGAAAGACAACATGCCGCCGAGGCCATTGTAGAGCGTCTTCGCATCAGGGTCGACGGTCAGGCCCCGCCGAAGAACATTGACCGCCTCCTCTGGCTTTCCTTCGCCAAGAAGCAGCCGGGCCAGACGGTAATGTGCCTCGATCTCGTGCGGGTATGCGGCGACGATCTGCCGAAATTGATCGATCGCGTTTTGATAGTCCTTATTGGCTATTGCATACCAGCCCGCGATATTTAGACGGTCTCTTTCCGTCAATCTCGCCGACAGTTGAAACGCTTTCGCAAGGTGAGGCTTGCCTTTATCCGGCTCGTTGCCGGTTACAGCGTACGCGTAACCGATACGGGCGTGGGCCATTGCAAAATTAGGGTCCAGGGCGGTTGCTTTCTCTAACATTTGGATCGCCTCGGCGTTGTGAAGCGAATTCGCTTTTTCGACCGCCAGGGAATAGAGCCGGTAGGCTTCGAGATTATCGGTCGTGATCTCGGCAAGAGTTGAGTTATTGCCGGTCGGATTTTCGTTTTTATTTAGGTTCCTTGCAAGCCGTATCGACAGC
>JAYVDQ010000419.1:0-3992 GCA_043749325.1 Chloracidobacterium sp.
GTGATTCGGCCGAGCGGAGCGCTTGTAGCGCGTTTCTTACCTGGGCTTCGATCACCTGCTCGGTTTGGGCTCGCTGATTCGCAATTTTGTTGGCCGCGACGAGCGTCTGGCCAAGATTTGCCTTGGCAACGCTATTCCTTATCGGCAGCGATATCTGCACTCCGAAACGGTAGGTCGGAAAATCCTGACGCAGCAAATTTGCGAGCGAATCAAAATATCCGCCGATCAGATTGGGCGGCACCGTCGCCGAGCCTGATGAAAGCGGATTTCTTGTGCCGGCAAGGCCCGCAGTCGTGTACGAGCTGACTAGATCGACCTGCGGCTTTAGCTGACCGCGAAAGTATTTTTCGTTTATCCGGTTGATATCCGCATTTGTCTCCAACTGCTCGATCTCGGGCCGGTTTTTTATGGCCTCAGTCATCGCGACCTCAAGCCCGATGCGGGGAACGGTCAAACCGATAGGCGAGACCGGAGTCAGCGGACGCGACCATTCGGCGGCTGTGCGATCTGGCAGGAGAAGCGTCTTTAACGTGTTTTCAGCCCGGGTTACGCTTTCCTGCGCGAGATATACTGTTTGTTCAAATGTCGCGATCTGGGCGTTTGCCGCAACGATCTCGATCGGTGCGAGGGCCCCTTTATCGACCAGCCGCTTGTTGCTCTCGAGCTGATCCTTAGCCTGTTTCAGCGTATCGGTCTGCACCTGGAGATTCCGAAGGGCAAAGGCAAGATCCCAATAGGCCTGTTCAACGCCTGTGATAACATCCATCGCCTTTTGCCGCAATTGAGCATCCGTCAGACTGATATTCTTTTTCGCGATGTCGATCTGGCGGCGGTTATTGTCGTACTTGAGGCCACGCCACAGCGGCTGCGTGTAGGTAAATATCAATGAGGTCGGATATTGGGGATTGAGCGTTGCGTTGCGGTTCGTCGTGTTGGTTCGCGACGACGTAAAAATGGCGTCGTACGAGCCGCCAAAACGCGGCACATATCCCGATAGCCCAATGTTATTAAAAATCTGCCGCTGCGTGACCGAACCGTTGACCGCGCCGCCGATGGTCGAAGCCGTCGGCGTCGTACGGCTCTCGTAATATGTCTCGGAATTCAGCAACGGGTCGTAGATACCGCGGGCCCCTTTTAGTCCAAAGTCGGAGATCTGCGCGTCGTTTCGTGACGCGTCGATATCGTTGTTGTTCTTAAGCGCCATCTCAATAGCCTGATCGAGAGTCAGCGAAAGCTGGTTGTCCGTGCTAACGCCGACCCGGTCCGCACTCGGCATTGGCCGCAGCGGCGTATCAAATTTAGGTGCGACCGGCATTGGATTAGGTGCCGTAGGCGTCGGCGTCTGGCAGTAAAAGCCGGTGGCCAGCACAAGCGCGACCGCCGAGCCGCAGAGCAACCTTATAAAAAGTTGAAAAATTATTTTGCGTATCGATTGGGCCATTAATTGATATCAGGCTGCGTCCTCGTAACTAGGCTCGTGTCCAGCCTCGCGTTAGGCATCCTCCCCAACAGGTTTCGTTCTCTTAAAGATCGAAAATATCCGTCGGATACCGTTCGCCATCGACTTAAAAATAGTCATCTGCTGAGCATCGTCAAAGAGAGAGTAAAACACGGGCACGGCCAAAAGCGTCAGCAGCAGACACATCGATTGTCCGCCGACAACCAAAATTCCGATCGAACGGTTTGTCGCCGCACCGGCTCCGCTGCCCACAACGAGCGGGATCATACCGGCAACGAGCGCGATGGTCGTCATAAGGATCGGCCTGAGGCGGTCGCGATTGGCCTGGATGATGGCATCGTAGCGGCTCATACCTTTACCGCGAAGCGTATTTGTGTGATCTATCTGCAAAATAGCGTTTTTCTTGACGATGCCAAAAAGCAGCAAAATGCCCAAGGCCGAAAAAATGTTGAGCGACTGCCCGGCTATCGCCGTCGAGAGCAGCGCGAACGGTATCGACAGGGGCAGCGTAAGCAGGATCGTCACCGGATGGATAAACGATTCGAACTGCGCCGCCAGGATCAGATACATAAATACGAACGACAGCAAAAACGCGAGCAGGAAAGAGTTGTATGCCCGCTGCAATTCCTTTGACTGGCCCTGCACGCCCGACGTATATTCCGGCGGAAGATTGAGGTCTTTGATATACCCTTGGAGCTTGGCGAGAGCATCGGCCTCGGACGAGTTCGGCGGTAGGCTCGATGAGATTGTGACAACTCGCTGACGATTAAGCCGGGCAATCGACGATGGGCTCAACCCTTCCTGGATGGTCACCAGCCGATCCAGGCCGACCGGTGTGCCCTTAGACGATAAAACCGTGAAATACTGAAGATTTTCGCGCGTCCGGCGAAACCGTTCATCGGCCTGGACGACTACGTCGTATTGCTGCGTTCCCTCGCTAAATGTCGAAACGCGTTGCCCGGCAGCGGCGATATTCAAGGCCCGCGATATATCCGAGGCTTGCACGCCGAGATCGGCAGCCTTTACGCGGTCGATCACGAATCTCACTTCGGGCGTCCCGACATCGACGGAATTATCAGGGTCTCGAAATAACGGATCCTTCCGCAGTTTTTCCACGACCTGATTTGCGTAGGAATTGAGCTTGTCCATGTCGGGCCCGGCAATATAATAACCTATACCGGAACCGCCGCGACCTAACCCGATGCCCTGCGCTATAGACGAGGAGGCTGAGACCGTTACGCGCCAGTCCTTGGTCGAATACGGCTTAACCATCTGACGCGTCATGTTTATCAGGTCGGCCTGCGACGGGCGGCGCTCGCCGATGGGCAGCAGACTGACGTTGACCGAGCCGCCATTTCCCCCCCCGCCAAAACCGCCAAACCCGCCCGCAAATATGGTCGTATTTTTCAATCCCGGCAGTTGCTCGCGAATATCCCGCGCGATCCTTTCAAGTATCGACTGCGTGGCCGCGAGCGAAGTGCCCTGCGGACCCCGTATGCTCACCTGAAATAGCGATTCGTCCTCGTCTGGCAAAAACGCCATACCGACGTACCTGTAAAGCGGCACTATCGACGCAACGGTGAGAACGCAGATCAGCACCACAGCCCAGCGAAAACGCATAGACTTTTGCAAAAGCCAGGTGTATGTGCCGTCAACCTTGCTGTAAAACCAACCGGCCTTTGAAGCCGAGTCCAATGTCTCAGGTCCAATGTCCAAAGTCTCGTTATCGTCACTAGATGTTGGACGTTGGACCTTAGAGTTTGGACCTGTTTTATTGTCCTTTGGTTTGATCCATCTCGCCGCCAGCATCGGGGTCAGCGTAAACGACACGATCAGCGAAACGGCGATCGCGGCGGCAGAGGTCAATCCGAACGACGACATAAAACGCCCGACGATGCCAGTCATAAAACCGACCGGAATAAATACGGCCAGCAGGCTGAGCGTCGTCGCCAACACGGCGAGTCCGATCTCACGAGTGCCTTCGACGGCCGCGCGATAGGGATCCATGCCCTTTTCCTCCACAAACCGGTAGATATTTTCGAGCACGACGATGGCGTCGTCGATAACTATGCCCACCATCAACGTCAGCGCGAGCATCGTCATCTGATTTAGCGAATAACCAAGCACCACGATGATCGCAAACGCCGCGATGATCGAGGTCGGAATGGCGAGAGCCGCGATGATAGTCGAGCGAAAATTCCACAGAAAGAAAAAGACGACCAGCGCAGCAAAGATCGCGCCGAGAACGAGGTGCTCCTCGATAGCGTGAAGCGAATTTTCAATAAATTCTGACTGATCGCGAACGACCGCGACCTTAAAATCCTTTGGCAGGGTCGGTATGATCTGTGCCATTCGCTGCTTGACGTTGCCGATAACGGCGACAGTATTTGAGCCTGATTGCTTTCGTACGCCGACTGAAACCGACTGAACGCCATCCAGTGAAAGGGCGGATGACGGATCGGCCCCGCCCTCTTCAACGCGGCCGACATCTTTGAGCTTTATCGGGAAACCATTCTTGGTCGCGATGACGACG
>JAYVDQ010000420.1:0-2226 GCA_043749325.1 Chloracidobacterium sp.
CATTGATCAGTTCGCTTGGGGCGCTCTGCTTCAAAACATAGCCATTTGCCCCGGCGCTTATCAGTTGTTGAAGATAACCGTCGTCAGAATGACGGGTGAGTATCAAGATCTTGATAGCCGGAAATATCGTGCGTAGTTTTTTTGTCGCACGCAGGCCGTTTACGCTGGGCATCGAAATATCCATTAGGATGATATCTGGCTCAAGCCTTGCGGCCTCCGCGACCGCGACATCACCATTGTCCGCCTCGCCGACTACTTCCATATCCGGTTGTGCATCGACAAGCAGTTTAACGCCCTCGCGGACCGTCGCATGATCCTCGGCGATCAGAACTCGCACTTTATTTTCCATGCTGCTCCTAAATCCAATCTACGAAAGCGGGACCCTAACAAACAAGCTGGTGCCGTTATTTTTGGACGATTCGATCTCAAGAGTTCCGGAGATCAGGGCCGCCCGCTCGCGCATCCCGAACAATCCAAAGCCCTTTTCCCCGGGCCGCTCGCCTTCCATGACATCTGCGTCAAATCCTATGCCGTTGTCCTCGATTATCAACATCACCTCGTCGCCCCGTTTTTCCAGGAGCACATTGATTTGGTTGGCCTTAGCATGTTTTGCGGCATTATTTAACGCTTCCTGAGTGATCCGGTAGAGGTTGTTTTCGAGATCGGCATCAAACTTGATGTCCTGCACACCGATCGCGTCAAACTCGGCGAAGATCTCAGAGTGCCGCGACCATTCACTAACGTAATTCTCGAGGGCTTTTGCAAATCCGACAGTATCAAGGATGCTGGGCCGCATTTCCCATGCCATAAAGCTAACCTCGTTGTCGAGATGCTCCGCGATCTCCTGTAGGCGGTTTACCCGGGCGCTGACCACCGGGTCGTCCGCGCAAAGGTCCCGGAGCGACGCGATCTTTAGGCGAAGCGCCGTTAGCCGCTGGCCAAGCTGATCGTGCATGTCGCGCGCGATGCGGCCGCGTTCATCCTCCTGCACCGTGAATAACCGCCGTAGAAGACGAAGCCGCTGATCCTCGGCGCGGGCGCGTTCCTCAATCTGTCTCAACAGGAGCGAATTTGCCTCGGCCAACTCTTTTGTACGATCGACGACCCTTAACTCCATGTCGTCATGCGCACGTTGGAGTTCGTCGGCTATCCGCTTTGCGTTCGTCAGGTCCCTGACTATCTTGGCGTATCCGATCAGCGATTTGCCCAGGTACACGGGCGTCATTTCTCCGCTCGCAAAAAACCGCGTACCGTCCTTACGCACATGCCAACGGTCGTCGGCGGCATGGCCCTTTTGCCGCGACAATCTCATTTCCTTGATATGGACGCCGCGCATTACATCCTCCGGTGTAAAGAGTTTTTCGACCGTGCTGCCGATTATTTCGTCTTTCTCATACCCAAATATTAGCTGCGCGCCACGATTCCATGCATCTATCCGGCCCTCGACGTCGAGCGATAAAATGGCGTGTTCGGTCAGGCTCCACATGAGAACGCGCATTCGTTCTTCGCTCGTCCGCAACAGGTCCTCGGCCCGCTTGCGGTCCGTGAGATCACTGACGAGAGCATAAAACCCGCGGACCTCGCCATCCTCCGCGATATCAGGTGTATAAGAAAACTGAACGAAGCGGCGGCCGGCTTTTGGATAATTGACATCGGTCTCGATCGAACACGCCTCTCCCGAAAGCACCTGGTCAATCTTAGGTTTTAGCACCTTAAAGACTTTGGGCCCGAGGATCTCACGCATATGTTTGCCCCTGATCTCGCTTTCGGGTTTTCCAAACCACTCGGTATATTTATGATTAATGAACACATACCGGCAGTCGCGGTCGATGTATGAGATGAGGGCGGGCACTGAGTTGGTGACTACCCGCAGCTGATTTTCACTGCGGCGGACGCGGTCTTCGATGACCTTCTTTTCTGTGATATCGAGGTTGACACCGTACATGCGGATGGGATTTCCGGCAGCGTTGCGTTCGATGGTAGCCCGTGATTCGATCCACCGGACGCCACCGTCCGGCCTCAAAATGCGAAACTCGTCCAGATAGTCTGTGTTTCCATATTCCAGAGCGGCACTAAGTTTGAGAATTACATTGTCTCGGTCATTTGGGTGCAAATGCCGGGTCCAAAAATCGTTATCGGGATTGATCCCGGCAGATTTCTCGCCAAAAATGTCCCACATCGTCTCCGACCAATATGTTTGACCGGTGGCGGCGTCCCAATCCCAGA
>JAYVDQ010000421.1:0-2086 GCA_043749325.1 Chloracidobacterium sp.
GGACTACACCTTTCGCCGCCTGATCAAGCGGCGGGGCGGTGTCGGCCTGGTCGTGTCGGAGTTTATCTCGGTCGAGGGGTTGACGCGGCATAATCCGAAATCGAAACGGCAGATGCGATTCGATGAGGAAGAGCGGCCTTACGCGGTGCAGATTTTTGGCGGAAAGGCGGATCGGATGGCAATGGGAGCCGAAATGGCTCAAGAGATCGGAGCTGACATTCTCGACGTAAATTGCGGCTGTCCGGCGCCAAAGGTCGTAAAGAACGGCGGCGGTTCGGGATTGCTGCGAGATCTCCCGGTGCTTGAGACGATCCTGAAAGAGATCAAGAAAACGATCACAATACCGCTGACATTAAAATTGCGCACTGGTTTTTCAGATGCGTCAATCAACGTTGTCGAGGCCGCAAAATTGGCGGAGCAGTGTGGCGTCGAGCATATACAAGTACACGGCCGAACCCGCGAGCAGGGTTACAAGGGCCTCGCAAACTGGGACCTGATCAAACAGGTCAAAGAGGCTGTTTCGATCCCTGTATCGGGTAATGGCGACATCACAACTATCGGATACGGGATCAAGAAATGGGAAGAAGCGGGTACTGACGGCATCCTAATTGGCCGCGGTGCGATGCAAAATCCATGGATATTCCGGCAGTTTCAGGATGTGCTTGAGGGCCGCGAGCCTTACCAGCCCGACCTACAGGAGAAAAAAGACGTTCTGCTTGAGTTTTTCTCGATGTGCCGCGAGGAAATGCCCGAGATTGTAAGCTTGGGCAAAATGAAGCAGCTCGCCGGCCAATTTACAAAGGGACTCGTCGGTGGAGCGCAATTTAGGCAAACGCTTTATCATTCACATTCGGCTGATGAAATACTCGATAATATTACGATCTATTTTAAGACATTAACGATGCGCGAAACGTTTGGTGACGGCCTGATCGAGGCGGCCGTTGACGATGATTTCGAATTGACCTCGTGTGACGCGGCTCTCCCTTCGGACCATGTTGTAAAAGGTCCCGATACATCGCGCCGCGCCGCGGCAAATTCCTGATAATGGGGAGACGGGTATGAGATTGATCAGATCATTTACTATCTGCGTTCTTACGACAGGACTTATTGTGACAGCGTCGTCTGCCCAGAATTTAACGCCGGAGGAGATCATTGACAAGCATCTCGCCTCCGTTGGAACCCGCGAGAAGCGCGATTCAATAAAGACGCTAATGGCCGTCGGATCAAGTGAATTCGAGGTGAAAGTACAGTCAATTAAGGGCGGCGGCAAAGCCATAATGGTTTCGGACCCCGACAACTTGTTCTTTGTTATGAGTCTCAATTCCAAAGAATATCCCTTTGAAAAGGTGGGTTTCTTTGGCGATAAGGTCAGTCTTCCGTATATTTCTCCGGGAAATCGTTCGCTTTTGGGTAGTTTCCTCGCTGAGAATTCCAAGATCCTAACCGACGGCCTTTTTTCCGGGATCATGTCTCTCCGATGGTCTCTTTTCCGTCAGTCAAAGCGGAGGATTAGGATCGAGTCCGCAGGCATCAAGAAGGTCGATGGCCGGAAGATGTATGTTCTGGATTTCAATCCGTCGGGACCCTCCTCGACCATTCTTAAAACGCGACTGTATTTTGACAGCGAAACGTTCAACCATGTGAGATCGGAATATCGACGCGAGATCGGCGCCGGTAACGTGACTTTCGGCCGAGCCAATCAACAGGGCACGTCCGTTCTGATCTTGACGGAAGAGTTTTCGGATTTCCAAAATGAGGATGGGCTAAATCTGCCACACACCTATCGGGTAACATTTCAAGCAAACAGCAATGCGGCTATGTATCAGAACGCTTGGGGCATGAAGGTCGCACAGTATTATTTTAATCAAAAACTGGCACCCGATTTTTTCACATTTGAAACGAAATAGGGTCGGAGACAATGATGATGTTAAAACGAGCCGGATTGTTTGCAGCGTTACTGATATTTCCGATGTTCTGCTACGCTCAGCAGGAGCGTGGGGCCGATACTGGCCCAATCCGGTCGTCCCCGGCTTATGCTGAGGTACTGCTGCGTAAGACGGAGCTACAGTCGGATCTTGAGGCTTAT
>JAYVDQ010000422.1:0-9699 GCA_043749325.1 Chloracidobacterium sp.
GGAAATCCAGGAACATAGCCAACAAAAAGACCTGTCTCGGCGCATTTCTCTACGACGGCGGTGAAATTATGAGTATTCATAAAACCTAAGCATTAGCCGCGGCACCCGTCTCCCAACGTGTCGCCTTAAAATCTTCGACCGCTTCCTTCATCGACGCTTTCAGATCATCGTCGATCGATTTTTTGTCACGAAGCGTATTCAAAACACCGGGATGAGCCTCTTCGGCAAATTTGGTCAGTTCCGCTTCAAAGCGTTTGAGGTCCTCGACCGCAACATCGTCGCATAGTCCGTTCGACACGGTCCAGATGATAAGCACCTGTTCGATCACGTCCATCGGCCTGTATTGCGGCTGCTTTAGGATCTCGGTGAGGCGTTTTCCGCGTTCGAGCTGATCCTGTGTGGATTTATCGAGATCGGAGCCAAACTGGGCGAACGCCGCCAGCTCGCGAAACTGTGCAAGATCTATACGCAATGTACCGGCTACCTGCTTCATCGCCTTGATCTGAGCCGAACCGCCGACACGGGAAACCGAATTACCCACGTTGATCGCGGGACGCACACCCGAGTTGAACAGATCGCTCTCGAGAAAGATCTGTCCGTCGGTGATCGAGATAACGTTCGTCGGAATGTAAGCCGAAATGTCGCCGGCCTGCGTTTCGATGATCGGCAGAGACGTCAGTGAACCGCCGCCGCGTTTGTCGGACATCTTGGCAGCGCGTTCGAGCAGGCGTGAGTGTAAGTAAAAAACGTCGCCCGGATATGCCTCGCGGCCCGGAGGACGGCGGAGCAACAGCGAAATCTCGCGGTACGCGGCGGCCTGCTTCGAAAGATCGTCGTAGATCGTCAGAGCGTGGCGCCCATTATCGCGGAAGTATTCGCCCATTGCGCAGCCGGCGTACGGAGCCAAAAATTGCATGGCCGCCGGATCCGAAGCTGTCGCCGAAACGATGATCGTATAGTCCATCGCACCGTATTCCTCGAGCTTTTGGCGAACCTGAGCAACTGTCGATTGCTTTTGTCCGATGGCGACGTAAATACAGATTACGTCTTTACCTTTCTGGTTGATGATCGTGTCGATCGAAACGGCAGTTTTACCCGTCTGACGGTCGCCGATGATCAACTCGCGCTGGCCGCGGCCGATCGGCACCATCGCGTCGATAGCTTTCAAACCGGTTTGAAGCGGCTCTTTTACCGGTTGACGGTCGATAATTCCGGGGGCGATACGCTCGATAGGAAAATATGTGTCGGTTATGATCTCGCCCGCCTCGTCGATCGGATTACCGAGAGCGTCAACGACGCGTCCGATCAGGGCATCACCTACAGGCACGCTCATGATACGTTTGGTTCGCTTGGCTTCGTCGCCCTCTTTGATCGTCTGAAAATCGCCGAACAGCACGCAGCCGACCTTGTCTTCCTCGAGGTTGAGCGCCAGGCCGCGAACGCCGTGCGGAAATTCCAAAAGCTCGCCGGCCATTACCTTTTCGAGGCCGTAAATCTCGGCTATACCGTCGCCGACCTTGATGACCGTGCCGACCTCAGCAACCGTCATGCTCGCATCAAAATTCTCGATCTGTGCACGAATGATCTCGTTGATCTCGTTGGCTTTAATTGATTCCATAAACTCTTTGCTCGTTGTTCGTTGCCAGTAGTTCGTTGCTGAAGAATTTCTTTGCAACGATCCACGAACAACGAACTACTATCCATTTACCAATTGTTCCCTTAAATTCTCTAATTTTGTTTTCACGGAGCCGTCGTAAACGGTCGAGCCGATACGCGTGACGACGCCGCCGATAATCTCTTTATTAACCGCGTAATTTATGTTGACCTTTTTACCGGTCAATCTTTCTAGATTTGTTTGAAATTCCGTTCGTTCGTTTTCAGGCAGCTCGCGGGCCGATACTATCTCAGCCGACACGATGCCGCTGCGTTCCTGCAGTACGCTATCGAACCGCTCATTGATCTCGCCGATCTCGGTCAAACGGCCGTTTCTAAGCAGAATACGAAGGAAATTAGCGGTCGCTTTCGCTGGTTTTACTTTGGCGATCAAATCTTCCAGCACCTTTTCTTTATTGACATGTGTGATCGCGGGATTGCTGAAAACGGTCTGCAGATCGGTGCTGTTAAAAAAAATTGCCGTCCAGTCTGCAAGCTCGGCCTTTATGGTCTCGGTCTCGCCGGTTTCCAAAACGACATCTGCGAGTGCGGCGGAATAGCGGCGGGCGATCGTCTCTCTGCTCATATTAGTTCAGCCCTCCGATCTCTTGAATACCGGCTTTTACGAGCCTCGCATCGACGCTGCCGTCGATCTGTGCCCGAAGCTTTTCTTCCGCCAGCCGAATGCTCTCCTCGGCCGAAAAGCGGCGAAGCTGGGCACGCGACTGGTTCGAGATCCGTGCCAGCTCGGCCTCGGATTGCTGCCTGAGCCTTTCGGCCTCAAGCTTTGTCTGGTCGGCAAGGCGCTTTTTCTCGTAGGCGGCTTCTTCTCTGGCTTTTTGCAAAATATTCTCTTTTTCGATTTCGAGCTGGGCGAGTTTTGCCTCCACGGCGGTCAATTTGTCGAGGGCGGCCTTTTTCTCTTCGGCGGCCTTGATCAGTTCAGCCCGAATCGCATCACGTTTCGCCTTAAACGCCGCGCTGAGCGGCTTCTTTAAAACATAGACCATCAAACCGATGAAAATAGCCAAATTCAGGAATTTCCACGCTTCAAAGCCTGGAATGTTGAAATACTCGTTATAAAATCGCGTAAATCCGCTCTCGGCGTGCGTCGTTTCCGCCAAAAAGAGAATAAAGCTGGTGATTAGAGCAAACATAAAAACTTAGGACTTCAAAATACTCGCCGTGATCTTGTCCGCCATTTTAGCGGCATCGGTGTTGATCGCTGCGCGCGCCTCAGCAGCCTCTTTCTCAAGGCCCGCCTTTCCGGCATCAAAACCAGCCGCTGCCTCGGCCTTTGCCTCGGCGAGTTTCTTTTCGCGCGCCGCAACTGCTTTTTTCTGTTCTTTTTCGATCAATTCGTAACCGGCGGTACGGGCGTCGAGTAACGCATTTCTATACTTCGACTCCTTATCGTCGACATCTTTAAGGATCGACGCGGCTTCACCCCCGTGGCTACCCTTTTGCTTTTCTCGCGATTCAATGATCGCATTGATCGGCCTGAACAGCGTCCGGTTCAGGATCCAGATCATCAGCAGGATCAATGCGATGTGTATAAATAGCGTGCCGTCCGGAAAAAGCTGGATCGACTCGGCAAAGCCCAACAAATGCATATTCTCACTCGACCAAAAACTACGGTAATAACAGGGGCAAAACCGCCTGATACTCAAAAGATATAAGAGTATCACGCGCGTGATTTTAGCGTCAAGCAGGGTTAGGACGGTGGTTCTGTGAGCGGTCAGGTTTTTAAAGTCGGGGCGTTATGGTAGAGTTTTTCCCAATAAACGGATGTCCATCGGTTCAAAAAAAGCCAAGCAGCGAGCCTCGCGAAACCGTACAATCGAATTGGATCCGGGCGAGATAAAAGGACTGCGATCCGGCTTGATCTACGGCGAAACCCATGGTGATTTGATCGAAACAAGGAACGCGACAATCTGCGGGGACGCATTCTATGTCCTCCACCGCTTGCCCGCCGGCAGGTTTGATCTACTCTTCGCCGACCCGCCGTATAACCTGACGAAAGATTTCGGGGCCGAGAAATTCACGCAACGTTCATCGGACGCGTATGAAGATTGGCTCGATTCGTGGATCTTAAAATGCGTACCGCTTTTAAAGCCCACGGCGTCTGTTTATATTTGCGGCGATTGGCGTTCATCTACAGCAATTCAGCATGTCGGATCAAAATATTTCAAACTCCAAAACCGCATCACCTGGGAACGCGAGAAAGGGCGTGGAGCAAAGCAGAATTGGAAAAATGCGGCCGAAGATATATGGTATTTTACTGTTTCGGACGATTTTACATTTAACCTCAACGCTGTAAAGATGCGGCGAAAGGTGCTCGCTCCATATAAGGAAAACGGCAGCCCGAAAGACTGGAACGCCGAAAAGGAAGGTAATTTCCGCGATACGCATCCGTCAAATATCTGGACCGACATTAGCGTCCCTTTTTGGTCGATGCCCGAAAATACCGACCACCCAACACAAAAGCCTGAGAAACTGCTTGCAAAGATCCTCCTCGCAAGCACTAACACAGGCGATCTGATCCTCGACCCATTTGCCGGATCGGGAACATCCGCCGTGGCCGCTAAAAAGCTCGGTCGCGACTTTATCGCTATTGAGTCAGACGAGCAATACTGTTTACTAGCCCAAAAGCGGCTAGAAATGGCTGAAACTGATAGATCAATTCAAGGTTTCGCCGACGGTGTTTTTTGGGAACGTAATTCGGGTCAGAACCGGGAGCGCTAGTGACAGGGTTCTTGAGTTCTGCGAACTCTGTGCTCTCTGTGGCAAAATATCCTTATGAAGATCGCAACATGGAATGTGAATTCGATCCGGCTTCGGCTTGAATCGATGTTGGATTGGCAGACCAAGACGAACACGGACGTTTTGTGCGTGCAGGAAACAAAGGTTATCGACGGTGATTTTCCTTACGGGCCCATAAATGACGCCGGTTATCACGTGGCTTTTTTTGGCCAGAAATCCTATAACGGCGTTGCTATTATCTCAAAACACGAAATCGAAGACGTGCAAAAGGGCTTTCTTGACGACGACGACGAACAGCCAAAACGGCTTATCGCCGCCACGATCAAAGGCATTCGGATAGTAAATACATATATTCCGAACGGCACCGAGCTATGGACTGATAAATTTACATTCAAGCTCGATTGGCTACAGCGGCTGCGAAATATGTTTGATGAACAGTGCGATCTGAACAAAGACGTGTTGCTCTGCGGCGATTTTAACGTGGCCCCTGACGAACTCGACGTCTGGAGTGTACCCGTGTGGGAGGGCAAACTGCATTTTTCCAAGCCCGAGCGTGCCGCGATCCATCACGTCAAACAGTGGGGATTTGTCGACGTTTTTCGCAAGATGAATGGCGACCTGCAGGAATTTTCGTGGTGGAACTACCGCGAAGGCGCGTGGCAGCGTAACCACGGCCTGCGCATCGACCATATCTGGGTCTCGCCGCCGCTTGCAGACAAATGCACGGGCTGCTGGATCGACAAGGACCCACGCGGCGGTGAAAAACCCAGCGATCATACCCCGGTGGTCGCCGAATTTGTGGTTTGAGTTCCGGAAACGCTACATTTACAAAAATTTACAATCGCGGAATTTGAATTGTTATGTTTATGGACCAGGTTATTTGATTCGGGCCGGATCGAATGCATTTCGGCAACAAACCTTATTTTTCTTACCTTTAGGGGTCTTAGTCATTACTCTCTACGGTGGATAGCGAAGTCAATCCGGACGGGCCGAGACCTTTGCCACGTCCTACATCAACAAAACCTCATTCATATATCTATTGCATGATTCGTCTACGGGTGGTATAAAAAAACCGCTCCGATTAATTTTTTACGTTTACAAAGACCGCGGTCAACCTGAATGGACACATACAAACACCCCGGCCCGATCACGGGTTTGGCGAAGAGTATTGAGGCAAATATCGAACAGGAACGGATTGCAGCCGCTTAACCAGGCTGTTGGCGTAACCACGCAATGGGAGTCGTATTCAGAATATTGATAGATAAGTTCAGGAGGAATTACTTTGATGAGAGGAACCGCGATACGAGTTTTAACTATTAGCCTTTTCCTGTTGACGTTAGCGTTCGCCGCTATGGCACAGGATCCAACACCCGAACCGGCGGCCCCGGGGCCCGGCGGTCTGCAACGGCCCGGTGGTCTCGGCCAGGTGTCACAGGATCCGCAGCCTTATGAAAAGGTCATAACCAAAGATGCCAAAACGAAAAAAGGCATATTTAGCGTTCACCAGGTAAAAGATAAGTACTACTATGAGATGCCCAAGAGTGAGATGGGCAAAGACTTTCTTTGGGTATCACAGATCCAACGGACGACCAACGGCGTCGGTTACGGCGGCCAGGCCCTCGGCAGCCGCGTCGTCAGATGGGAACTAGGTGAAAACAACCGCGTATTCCTAAAGTTTGTCAACTACAGCGTTGTCGCCGACCCCAAACTGCCTATCGCGCAAGCGGTCCACGATGCGAACAGCGATACGATCCTGATGTCGTTCCCGGTAGCAGCTTGGGGACCGAATAACGAAACGGCCGTGATCGATGTCGGACGTTTATTCACGACCGATATCTCGGAGATCAGCGCCAGGCAGCGCCTACAGGCGACGGCAATGGACCCGACGCGGTCATTCGTCGAGCGTATTTCACCCTTCCCGACGAACATTGAGGTTGAAACGACCCATACATACACCAGAACCGCGGCGCCTGCCGGAATTGGCGGTGGTGGTCCCGGCGGTGGCGGCGCGGCAGGTGGTATGAATCCCGGCAGCGCCACTGTGACACTTCACTACAGCATGGTGAAACTACCCGACACTCTGATGATGCCGCGTCTCTTTGACGAGCGCGTCGGCTATTTCTCGACCACCAACCTGGACTATGGCCGTGATGAGCAAAAGGCGACTGAGCGGACATTTATCACCCGCTGGCGCCTTGAGAAAAAAGATCCTAACGCCGAGCTTTCCGACCCGGTCAAGCCGATTGTCTACTACATCGACTCGGCAACGCCGGTGAAATGGCGCAAGTATATGCTGAAGGCGATCGAGGATTGGCAGCCGGCATTTGAAGCGGCCGGATTCAAGAACGCGATAATCGGAAAAATGGCCCCGACTAAGGCCGAAGACCCGGATTTCAGCCCGGAGGATGCACGCTACGCTGTCGTCCGTTGGCTGCCCTCGACCACCGAAAACGCCTCGGGACCGCATATCGCAGATCCACGATCGGGGGAGATACTCGACTCGGACATCCAGTTCTATCACAACGTGATGAACCTGGCTAAGTCATGGTATTTCCTACAGGTCGGACATCTCGACCCGCGTGTTCAGAAGTTTCCGATCCCCGACGAAGTAATGGGCCGGCTGCTCGAATATGTGCTCGCGCATGAGGTGGGCCACACGCTCGGCTTCCAGCACAATATGAAGGCAAGCTCCGAGTATCCTCAGGAAAAGGTTCGTGACAAGAACTGGGTACATACAATGGGCCATACACCGACCCTGATGGACTACTCGCGTTTCAACTACGTCGCACAGCCTGAGGATGGCATCGATGTCGCAGATCTCGTTCCGGGCATTGGCCCTTATGATAAATGGGCGACCATGTGGGGCTACAAACCCATTCCGGGTGCAAAGACGCCGGATGCTGAAATGGCGACACTCGACCAATGGGCCCGCCAGCAGGACGATAAGCCTTACTTACGTTTCTCGACCGCCGGCTCCTCGGGCAGCGACCCCGGCGAAGAGACCGAGGCAGTGGGCGACGCGGATGCTATCAAGAGCACAGGTCTTGGATTAATGAATCTGAAGCGGACGGCGAAGCTGCTCGTCCCCGCCACGACGAACGAAAAAGGGGCCCCCTATGACGATCTCGATGAGATCTACGGCCGTATGCTCGGTCAGTGGACGCTCGAGATGAATCACGTCGGCAATATCGTCGGCGGCTTTAATTCACAGCAGAAGCATGTCGGGCAGGCGGGAGCGAGGTTTACACCGATACCAAAAGCCCATCAAGCGGACGCGGTTAAGTTTCTTAACGAGAATGCCTTCCAGACTCCAACGTGGGCGATCGACAAGGATATCCTCCGCAAGATCGAGCCGATCGGGGCGCTCAGCCGTATCCGTAACGCTCAAAACAGCGTCCTTAACAACCTGCTATCAAGCGCGCGGTTTGCTCGTCTTGCCGAGCAGGCCGCGTTGGACGGTATCGACGCGTATCAACCTGATGCGTTTCTCGCTGATGTGCGTTCAGGTGTCTGGGGTGAACTCAGTGCACCCAAGGTGGCGGTCGATCCGTATCGTCGTAATCTTCAGAGGTCGTATCTCGACATCGTTAATAACAAGCTGAACTCGGCTCCGCAGGCTGCACCACAAGGTCTGCCGCGTGCATTTGCTGCTCTGTTCGTCTCGAGTGGCGACGAGCGCGGCTACTATCGCTCGGAACTTCGCGCGATCAGTGCAGCGGCGGGCGCCGCGATGGCAAAAGCCGGCGACAAGGCGACGAGGATCCATCTCGAGAGTGTTCGCGATCAGATCGCCAAGATCCTCGACCCTGACAAGAATGGTGCTCCCGCCGCAGCCGGTGCGGGCAACCGTCAGGGTCTCGAGTTCCTGGAGATGATGGCCGATCCGACCTCGTGCTTCCCGGATTACATCATCCGTCCGTAAGTGAAAACACGGACTTTTTGAATATGGGGGCCAATTTATTGGCCCTCATTTTTTATGCTTTGTTTGCATTGCGGTTGAGTGCGTTAGATTTACGATTGCCGATATAAAGTTTCTGCATTATTATCGACGTAAGTCAGTCAATAAAAGAAGGAGAAAATATGCGGAAAGTTTTGTTCGTATTATTGTTATTGTTTTCAATGCTGTCGTCGGTGGCAGCGGGAATAAATGAACCGTCGGCGGGAGGTCCGGCCGGTGTTTCGAACGATGCTCCGAATTCAGACGGCGTCCCGGCCGCCCCAAGCTGTACCGGTCGGCAATTGACCCTTGCCGGGGGTGATGAAGATGCCGATATGGGCGGAAAACGATATATAAGTTTTACATTCACAAACACCTCGTCAAAGCCATGCACTCTGTCCGGTTATCCGACATTAGTGCCGCTGAATAGGGCCGGAAAGATTTTAAGCAATGTGGGGGTGACGTACTCCAACGATTATCCAAACAGCACGTTGGATAAAAAGGCCGCGCGGCATGTAGTCACGCTTGCGCCAGGCAAAAAGGCGCTGTTTCAGATCTACTACAACGACGGCATGGCATTAAGCCACAGGAAGGCGTTTCCAAAGGTTTCAAAGGTAAGGATCACGGCACCAAAGGATAAAAAGGCGTTTGTTCTTAAGAGCGAATTTACAACCTGTTGCGGCGTGCAGGTCTCCTCAATCCGCAAGGATGAGCCGCAGTAGGTTTTTGTTTCCGGCTATCCGACGCGGACCGACAGCATCGAGATAGAGCCGCCGTCAAAACCCTCGACCGGAAACGTCACCTCGTCGTCCTCACGCTGGACGGCGAGCACGTACAAAAGCGGCAGGTAATGGTCCGGCGTCGGAGCCGAGAGCATAGCGTCGCGGCCCAGCGATTCGTAATTTACGAGCGGTTTGTGTTTTCCCGCAAGCATCAGTTTGCGTGCCTTTCCTTCGAATTGCATAGCCCAGTCGAATGGCTCTGCATCGTGCTTTCCCCACGCAAACGACTCCAAATTGTGAACAAGATTGCCGCTGCCGCAGACGAGCACGCCCTCGTCCCGGAGCGGTGCAAGCTGCTTTGCAAAGTCATAGTGCCATTCGGACGGCTTTGTCTCATCGATCGATAGCTGGACGACTGGAATATCGGCGTCCGGAAACACATGAAACAAAACCGACCAGGTTCCGTGATCGAGTCCCCAATGGCCGGTGTCTAAAATAACATCGCCGCCAAGCAATTCGTTAACGCGGCCGGCCAGAACTGGCGAGCCCGGAGCCGGATACTGGACCGCAAAAAGCTCCCTGGGAAAACCGCCAAAATCGTGGATCGTCCGCGGCCGCTCCATC